>JAXHTV010000036.1 GCA_034189865.1 Pseudomonadota bacterium
TGGACTACGACGCCAATGGCCGGGCTGACTTATTAAACGACCTTCCGGACGTTTTTGCCTCATCGGCGTATTACCTACGCGAGATGGGTTGGAAAGAAGACCAACGCTGGGGTCGGGAAGTGGTCGCGCCGTCCCACTTGCCATGGTCTTACGTCGGCTTGAAGCGTCAGCGATCCATGCGCGATTGGGATCGTTTGGGAATTCGCCAAACCGACCAGAAACGACTGCCCCGCGTGGACATGAAAGCCTCGTTAGTCGCTCCGGAAGGGTTCGACGGCCCGACGTTTTTGGTCTACGAGAATTTCCGCGCGGTCATGCGGTGGAACGCGTCCACCTACTACGCCTTGGCGGTTGGCCACCTGGCCGACCGAATCGCCGGCACCGGCCCCTTGTATCGCCAGCCGCCGGCTGAAACCTTCTATCGGCGGGCCGACGCGAAAGAGATCCAAAACCACCTGCTCTCTCTTGGCTATGACGTCGGGACCGCGGATGGCATTTTGGGCCCCCGAACCCGAAGCGCCATCAAGGCCTTTCAGAAAACCCACCAACTACCCATAGACGGATATCCCAGCCAGCCCCTTTTGGAGCGACTCCGAAACCAAACTGCGATCGGCCGTATCGATCATTAGAGTCCGCCGCCGGCCCCGAGCGTCGCGGCAAGAATAGAGACGATTGCCGTTCGTATTGATCTATGTCGTCAGCCACGGATTGGAGTCCGGCAGAATGTGGCTTGGCTTGAATTCGCGGCAAACCTGCCTTGTTTAGGTCTACCCTTGGTCTGTTCGCCTCGAAAGACACACTGACTCAAAATCGCCGAAGTACTCACAATGCACCGATCCTGGATTGCTCTCTTCGCTGTCCTGATGGCCCAGACAGCCCTCATGGCCAGCGCAGCAGAAAACCCGCCACCCAGCTGGCGGATGGACCCGAAGTTGACCGTACATGGGGCCCTGGACGCGGCCGAAGCACGCCATCCGGACGTCACATTGGCCAACGCGCTGGCTGGCGAAGCCTTGGCGATCTCCCAAAAATCGCGCGCTTGGCTTGCCGACGCACCCATGCTTAGCCTGCATTACCAAGACGATGCACTCGCCAGCGACGTTGGGCTTCAGGAGCTCGAGGCCGGCCTGGAACTGCCCTTGTGGCGACCGCGTCAACGCGCCGGCTGGCACACGTTGGCAAACGAGGCCGACACCATCCAGTCGGCTTACCGACAGGTGTTGCGGTGGCGACTGGCCGGAGAGCTGCGGGAACACTTATGGGCGGTGGCTCTGGCGGACGGCGCGCGAGCACAAGCTCGAGCCGCCACGGAAAGTGCACTGGAACTGCAGCGTCAAATCGCAGAACGCATCAACCACGGCGAACTGCCGCAGATCGACCTGAACTTATCCCGACGCGAAACCCTGGATCGGAAAATCGAGCAACTCGAAACGGAGGCGGCGCTGGCAAACGCCTTGGAATCCTACCGTATCCTCACCGGATTGGACGCCTTGCCCTTCGCGTTCAAGGAAACCGAAGCCGCTGAACGCGACTTGTCGGATCATCCCTTGTTGGTTCTGCGCCGGCTGCAACTGAGCCGCGCCATGGTCGAACGGGATCAAGCGGTGGCCAATCGACTGGGTCAGCCCGTGTTGTCAGTGGGCGCCCGGCGGGAACAAGGCCGTGCCGAGGACGAAGCCATCAATTCGGTGGGATTAGGGGTGGGCATACCCATCGGTCTGCGCGCTTACGCCGGTCCGGATATCGCCGCGGCCGAGTGGGATCTGGCGGACGCGAAAACCAAACTCGCAAGGGAGCAGCGCGAGCTCGGCCTGGCCATTTCCGCCGCCGGCAATCAGGTCGAGATCGGCCGCCAGGCGCTGACCCTGACCACCGAGCGCGCCGAACTGGCGGCCGAACATTTGAGCCTTTCGCAAGCCGCATTCGATCTGGGGGAAATGGACCTGATGGATTTTCTGCTGATCCGCACTGCGGCGTACGACACATTCCGGCAACAGGACCGGCAGCGTTTGACGCTGGCACGCGATATCGCACGCTACAACCAACTCTTGGGAGTGATGCCATGAGGGCGGGAACGACAGGGGCGCTGCTCGTCATAGTCTTGATGTGTACCACCGGGCTGGCCGCGGCGGCAGAGTTTGTGGCCGCCGACGCCGATGCGCAAAACGCCATCGGCGTGACAACCGCAAAGCCGGATACCATGGACGGCACGCTCAGCCTGCGATTTCCCGCGCGGGTGACCATCCCCAATGAGCAATTGCGGATCGTCAACGCCCTGCAACCCGGCATACTCGAAGCCCTGTTGGTCGGTGAAGGTGAAAGCGTTGAGAAAGGCCAGCCGCTGGCCCGGGTTCGCAGCCCCGCGCTCATCGAAATGCAGGCCGATTATCTGGAAGCGCTCGCTCAACTGGCGTTGGCCCAATCGGATCTGTCCCGCGATCGGAGCTTGTTCGACAAGGGCATCATCGCCAAAAAACGGCTCACCGAAACCCAAACTCGCTGGCGAGAAGCCAAAGTAGCAGCCGATCAAAGCCGGGCGGCTTTGGAAATCGCCGGACTGTCGGAAAACGACCTGGCGACGCTACGTCGTGATCAGCGCTTCATCCTGACACTCACCATTCGCTCGCCCTTGACGGGCATCGTGCTCCAGCAACTGGCCAAGACAGGCCAGCAATTGGAGTCGGCCGATCCCATCTATACCGTGGGCTGGCTGAACCCGCTATGGCTGGAGATCCATGCCCCGAGAGAACAAGCAACTTTGTTCCAGCCCGGTGACCCGGTCCAAGTCTGTGATCTGGGGTTGGAAGGTGAGCTGATCGCCATCGGGCGTCGGGTTCACGAAGCCGACCAAGGGGTGTTGTTGCGGGCCCGCATCGAACAAGGCACCGAACAACTGCTGCCCGGTCAGTTCGTGGAAGCGCAATTGCGCACCCACAATGGCGGCGACAACCTGTATCGGGTACCTCGAACGGCGGTCATTCGTAGCGAGCAACAAGCCTACGTGTTCGTCCTGGGCGATGGCGGCTTTGAAGTCCTTCCGGTGGCGGTGATCAATGAAGAAACCAAGCACATCGTCGTTCGCGCGGATCTGACAAAAGACGCCGAGTTGGCCGTGACCGGCACGGCCAATCTCAAAGCGGCTTGGCTGGGCATGGGAGGCGGCGAATAATGCTCGACGGCTTGATTCGCTTCGCGCTTAGCCAAAGGCTATTGATGCTCTTGCTCGTCGCCTTGCTCACCGGTGCCGGTGGCTATGCCGCCCGCAACACACCCATCGATGCCTTTCCGGACATTTCCACCACCCAGGTCAAAATCATCATCAAGGCCCCGGGTATGACGCCGGAAGAAGTGGAATCCCGGATCACGGCACCGATCGAAGTGGAAATGCTCGGGATACCGCGGCAGACCATATTGCGTTCCATCACCAAATACGGTCTTACCGACATTACCGTGGATTTCGAGGAAGGCAGCGACATCTACTGGGCCAGGCAACAAGTGACCGAACGCCTCACCGCGGTGTGGGACAGCCTGCCAGCGGTAATCACCGGCGGTATCGCCCCCATGACCACGCCGCTGGGCGAGATGTTCATGTTCACCATCGAAAGCGATACGCTCTCCCTCGCGGAACGTCGCAGCCTTTTGGACTGGGTGATCCGACCGGTCCTGCGGACTGTTCCCGGGGTGGCGGATGTCAATGCCTTGGGTGGTTTCGTGCGCACTTTCGAGGTGATCCCGGACAACGCGCGCATGTACGCCAACGGCATCGCCCTGGCGCAGCTGCGCAGCGCCTTGGAACTCAACAACCGCAATGACGGTGCCGGCCGTCTGAGCGATGGTGAGGAAACTCTCCTGGTCCGCTCATCAGGCAGCATCCAGACCCTGGAGGATGTTCGCGCGGTCGTGGTGAAGCCCCACCCCGTCGAGCCGGTTCGCGTCGGCAATATCGCCACAGTCCGCATCGGTTCCCTCACCCGCCATGGTGGTGTCACGCGCAACGGTCAGGGGGAAGCGGTGCAAGGCCTGGTACTCGGTTTACGCGGCGCCAATGCCCGGGAAGTGGTCGTAGGCACCCAGGCCAAGCTCGACGAGCTTGCGGCCAGTCTGCCGCCAGAAGTCAACATTGAGGTGTTCTACAACCGCGGCGATCTCGTCCAACGTGCCGTGGCTACCGTCTCGCGCGCATTGATCGAAGCCATCGTCCTGGTGCTGATCCTGCTGGTGTTGTTCCTCGGCAACCTGCGTGCCGCCATCACCGTGGCCTTGATTCTGCCGTTGGCGGCGCTGGCCACGTTCATCCTGATGTATGGCTTCGACATGAGCGCCAACTTGATGAGCCTGGGCGGCTTAGCCATCGCCATCGGCATCCTGGTAGACGCCGCTGTGGTGGTGGTCGAGAACATCGTCACGCACCTATCGGAACGGGACGAGACCGCCCCCCAACCCCGGCTGCACATCATCTATCGGGCGGCGAAGGAAGTCGCCACGCCGGTCACCTCCGGCATTCTGATCATCATTATCGTGTTCCTGCCGTTGGTCACCCTCCAAGGCCTGGAAGGCAAGTTGTTTGTCCCCGTGGCACTGACCATCGTTTTTGCGCTGGCCGCCTCGTTGCTGCTCTCCCTCAGCGTGATCCCCGTGCTCGCCTCCTATCTGCTGGGCAAAGTCAGCCACAAGGAGCCCTGGCTGATCCGGCAACTGCAACGCATCTATGCTCCCAGCCTGGGTTGGTCCTTACAGCACACTCGCGTGGTCATTACCGTCGCCCTGGTGCTACTGGTGCTCGCGGCCCTCGTTTATACCCGCGTGGGCAAAACGTTTATTCCCACCATGAACGAAGGCACGGTGGTAGTTCAGCTGGAGAAACTGCCGTCCATTTCGCTGGAAGAATCGCTGGCCACCGACCTGCGGGTACAGCGTGCGCTGCTGGAGTTACCGGAGGTCACCGGCGTCGTAGCCCGCGCCGGATCGGACGAGTTGGGTCTGGACCCCATGGGCCTGAACGAGACCGACAGTTTTCTCCAAGTCGATCTGCAGGCCGGCGGACGATTCGAAACGCACGACCAACTCCTCAATACCCTGCGGGAGGTGTTGGATGGTTTCCCCGGCATCAACTACACCTTCACTCAGCCGATCGAGATGCGGGTATCGGAAATGCTCACCGGCGTACGCGGCGACGTGGCGATCAAAATCTTTGGTCCCGACCAAGACGAACTCAATCAACTGGCGAACCGAGCCGTGAAAATCGTGCGCGACATACCCGGTGCGGAAGACGTGTTCACCCCCACCAACGAAGGGGCGCAGTACCTGCAAATCGATATCAACTTGCTGGCACTGGGTCGGTTCGGCATGAGCGTGACCGAATTGCAGGACGTGCTGCGCGCCCAAGTGGAAGGCTTGGAACTGGGCACCATCTACGAAGGCAACCGGCGCACCCCGTTGATACTGCGTGGCCCTAAGAAGCTGCGTAACTCGCCACAGGAATTCGACAACCTGCTCATCACCCTACCGGATGGACAAAGCGTTCCGCTAAGATCCTTGGCCACCATCCGCCGAGTGGCCGGGCCTGTGGCCATCAAACGGGAGCAAGGTGCGAGAAATACCGTGGTGATTGCCAACGTCACCGGCCGCGACTTGGTGGGTTTTGTCGACGACGCCAAACAAGCCGTCTCCGACAACCTGGAACTCCCCACGGGCTACTATCTCTCGTGGGGCGGGGAATTCGAAAATCAGCAACGCGCCGCCGCGCGATTGTCGCTGGTGATCCCCATCGCCATCGGCTTGATCTTCCTGTTGTTGTTCTCCACTTTCCGTTCCGTGCGTCAAGCCGTTTTGGTGTTGAGCAACATTCCTTTCGCCATGATCGGCGGTATCTTCGCCTTGTGGATCACGGGCTCGTATCTCTCGGTTCCAGCGTCGGTGGGATTCATTGCCCTGCTGGGCATCGCGGTACTGAACGGCGTGGTGATGTTGACCTACTTCAATCAGCAACGGGCCGTGGGAAAACCCATGGAAATCGTGGTGATGGAAGGCGCCAAACGGCGGCTACGGCCGGTGCTCATGACCGCGAGCATCGCTGCCTTCGGTTTGATCCCGTTACTGTTTGCCACCGGACCGGGCAGCGAGATTCAACGCCCGCTCGCCACGGTGGTGGTGGGTGGACTGGTCTCCTCCACTCTATTGACCCTGATTCTTCTGCCCATACTCTACCGCCGTTTCGGCGATCCCAAGGCATAAGCGCACCATGGATAATCACCCACTTGAACGACTTCGCGCCCTGATAGACCGCCTGGCCGGGAGTGACGATCCGGCGACGCCCTTGAGCGAGTGTCTGCTCACGGTGGTGATACCGCCGCAGATCGAAGAGGCAACGGTGGACTGGCTGTTGGCGCGGCACGAAATCACCGGCTTTTCCAGCGTGCTGGGGTATGGTCACGGCACCGCACCGGAAAGCTACAGCGTGGCCGAACAAGTGGTGGGTCGCCAACCACGCCTGATTATCCAGACCCACTTGGCGGAGGATGTCGCCCACTTGCTCATCGAAGCACTCCGAGCCGACTTCGCCGGCTCCGACCTGCACTACTGGCTAACGCCCATACTCACCGCCGGTCACCTGGGCTAAGTTCGGGACGCCCATACCGCCAATAAGCGGCGCACGGGCCACCGACCCACCTTTGCATACCATCATTGGCTGGGAAAAACCGCCGGGTTGGTGGTCGGAACCCTACCGCTTCTGCTCAGACGGGGACTGGAATCGGATGACCCCATGATCAGTCTTGGGTTGCGCCGTACTTTGCAAAAATCTCGGCGCCGGTCATATCCTGGGTTTTGTTGGCGAATTGGTAGTAATGGGGTTTTTCGTCGATGAAGACCTGATGATCGAACACAAAGTCCGGCTCATCGGCGAACAGCCCCACGGGTACGATGTACTGGCCGCTCTCTTTAAGCCGGTAGAACAAATGGCTACCGCATTGCGAGCAGAAACCGCGTTCCGCCCAATCGGAAGAGGCGTAAACGCCAATGTGCGTCTGTCCGCGCCACTGGACGGCATCGCCACAATCCACGGACATCAGCGGCCCGCCACCCCATCGCCGGCACATATCGCAATGACATGCGCCAACTTGCTTGCTAATCCGTTCCGCAGAGAGGGTCACGGCGCCGCATAGGCAACGGCCGCTTCTCGAAATGGTGTCCGACATGACAAATCCTTCAAGCCAACTGTCCTTAAAACTGTCAGCCCAAGGATGATCGTTTTCCGTTGTGTACTCAACCGCAAATGGATCATGCGGAAACCTAACAGTAAAAAGGAGGTCCGCCAAAGTGGTGACGGACCTCAACCCCGATGCGACTAAACATTCACTGCGGGAAAATCAACCTCCGTTTCCGCGATGTGGTTGGTGTAATTGGTCAGCACGTTGAGCGCGACGTGGGCGATGATTTCAAGCATCAATTCGTCGTCCAAACCGGCACGGCGAAATGACTGCAAAGAACCCGCCGGGAGCTGTCCCCGGGACTTCACCACCAATTGCGCGAAGCCCGCGACAGCGGCGTTCAGATCATCGACCCCGCTGCCCTTTCGGGCCTGTTGGATCTGCTCGTCGCTCAAACCCGCCTTACGGCCCATTAGGCTGTGGGCACTCAGGCAATACTGACAGGCGTTTTCCTGACCCACCGCCAGGGCGACGATCTCCCGCTCCTGAGCGTTCAATCGGCCTTGTGTCAGGGTCTCGTTCAGCTGCACATAGCCGTTCAGGGCAACGGGCGAGTGCCCCAGCGTCGAGAACAAATTGGGTACCATCCCGAGCTTGGCTTTGACGGCGTTCAGTGTCTCGGCCGCGCGGGGCTGGGCAGTGTCTAAAGTGACCGGTTCAATCTGTGGCATACGAGTACTCCTCAAACAATGTTGCGATTCCGATAGATCAGCAGTCCGTGAACTGCGTGAGAAGCATCGTACGATTTGCCAAAATACGTTTGGTATCGCATAGTCTCGTTTTTTGCGCAGAGAGTCTCGCATGAACGACCGGCTGGCCGGGTTACTGGATCACTACAGCCTGCGGGCCCGAGTCTTTTTTCAAGGCCGGGTGTGCGCGAACGAGCGTTTCTCGGGCGCTGACCGACTGGGGTATCTGCATGTTGTCCACCGGGGCCGGCTTCAGGTTCGCTCTTCCGTGCATGCCACGCAGGTGATCGATGAGCCCAGCCTGCTGTTCTACCCCCGCGCAGCGGCCCATGATGTGACCGTAGATCCCAACGACGGCGTAGACCTGGTGTGCGCGACCGTGGACATCGGCGCCAACCATGGCAATCCGTTGGCCTTGGCCTTGCCTCCCATGCTGTGCGTTCCCTTGGCGGATATGCCCACCCTCTCCGCCATCCTGGAACTGCTGTTCGCAGAGGCGTTTTCCGAACACTGCGGGCGCCAAGCGGCACTAGACCGCTTGTGCGAACTGCTGCTAATTCACCTCCTGCGCCACACCCTGGACCAACCGGCAGCCCCCATCGGACTGCTGGCGGGATTGGCCGACCGGCGGCTTGCCAAGGCCTTGGTCGCCATGCATGAGCAGCCGGCGAGAGACTGGTCCCTGAGCGAATTGGCGGCACAAGCGGGTATGTCTAGGGCCCGATTTGCGGCGAATTTTCGACAAACGGTGGGAACCACCCCAGGGCACTACCTGACGGGGTGGCGGATCAACCTCGCCCGCCGGTTCTTAAAACAGGGCAAACCGGTGGCGCATGTAGCGCAGGACGTGGGATACAACAGCACCACGGCGTTTTCGCGGGCGTTTCGGGCGCATACCGGAACCTCGCCCCGGCAGTGGTTGCGTTCTGAGATGGCGGAAGTCGAAAACATCAGCCTTGCGACGCCGGCGACAGGCAACGCATGATTGGCTCAAAATCTGACGTGAAGGAGGCGGCCATGACAACCCGGCAAAGTACCATCACCTGCCCCCATTGCGGGCAAAAAACCACCGAGGCCATGCCCCTTAACGCCTGCATATGGCTCTGGACCTGCCCGGGTTGCCACCGCGAACTCAAACCCAAAAAAGGCGACTGCTGCGTCTATTGCTCGTACGGCTCCACGCCCTGCCCGCCGAAACAGGAAAACACCACCTGCTGCCCTCCCGACAAATCGTAACTTGACGCCGTAAGAGAACGGCAACATCCCATCGATGAATCAGCACCCACGAACTGCCGAGCGATTTCTGCGACGGGAAAAAACCGATAGACCGCGTTGTCGGAACTACCACCGGTGGCATCAAGGTGAACCGAATTATTACCTGTGGGCGCTCCTGATCGACTGCCCCCAAATCCTCGCCAGGACTCACGCCGCCCGAACGCAACTCGAGCCCTACCTCATCGACCGTTACCAGCGGCAAGACCACATCACCATTTTCGCTTGCGGCTTTAGCGGCGCCGACTACGACCGACACCGCGAGCGGCTGGAGAAATTCCCCATTGGCCCATTCGAACTAAAAGTGCACGGCGCGAACAGCTTTCCCCTCGCTCCGTTTCTGGAAGTCGAAGATTGCGACGGCGGTCTGAACGCATTGCGCAGCCGATTCAACTCGGTAACGCCCGAAGAGCGGACCACCGCTTACGTACCCCACATCACGCTCGGCATCTACAACAACCACCACTGCACACGCACCCTCGCCGCCAGGCTCCGAGAAGCCGTTCCCCGCGAGCCCATCACCTATCGTGCACGAGCCTTGAGTTTTTGCACCTACCGCACCGACGACATCGGCTCACCGCTGGCCGTGGAAAGCGAATATCACATCCCCATCGCCCGCTCGAAGAAAAAAGCCACAGGAGCACCACGCTAGAGGACATTCATCGGACATCACCCGTCGCCCTTGAAAATCGGGATTTACGGCCCGACTCATGGATACAGTAATTGGAATCCCGCGTTGGTTGGATAGCCGCGAAAGACATCAAGCGAAAAGGTTAAGCCAAAAGTCTTTGAGGATACGTTATGGAGATTTCAGCCCCCAAAATAGAATTAGATTCAGAAGAACTGGAGACAACCCTGTGGCGGTATATGAATTTCCCCAAGTTCGTATCCATGCTCGATCGTCAAGGTTTATGGCTGGCCAGGTCAGATACGTTCCGCGATTTGCACGAGGGCCGTTTTCCGGATGACATAAAAAGACACATGGACCAAGTATATAAAGAACTTGAACAAAAGAAGGAGGTGAGCAAGAAAATCCGGGGCACGGCCGACTTCCAAGAGCATTTGCGAAAAAACATGTTTCTAAGCTGTTGGCACAAAAATACCGAAGAAAACATGGTGATGTGGGAGCTCTATGGGCGGGATCGCAACGCCACCGTGGCAATACAAACCACCGCCAAAATAATCCAGGAAAGCATTAAGAAAGAATGTCCCAGTCCGAGTGCAATGACTCCTTTTCATGGGCTCATTATAAAAAACGTGGCCTACCAGGAAGCAGATGAACCACTAAAAGTAATGAGGTATGAAGATTTTTTTTCCGAAAGCGGCGACACTTCGAGAGGTCAGGATTCTACTGAACACCTACGACAAGCATTCGCCCTCACTGGATACACCTGTTGGTCACTTGCTCAAAGCCGATATCAAACAGCTGGTCACGAAAATCCTGGTGCATCCGGACTGTGACGACTGGTTTTTGGATGTCGTGACATCCGTCGTCAAAAAATACGGGGTCAAGGTGAAGGTGGTTGTCTCGAAAGGGAAATACGGGCATCACTAACTCAGTGCGCGCTTGCTCATCAGCACGGATGCTTACCGCCCTTCCCGACAGCACTCGCGGAGAAGCACAATGACAGACCCGGAAAATTCATCAACGCTCGGAATCGCCCCACCCCAGGGGTTCGATACGGCCGCCTATACGGCAATCCATGACAAAATGCGTGGATATAACAATAGTCACAGGGCAGCTTGGAGGTCATTCGGTTCTGCATGGAATGGACTTCTCTACCGTCATCGGGGCGCCCAAGAACACTGCCAGACGTTCGTTGAGTTAATCGGATCGCCTAACCCGTCATTTACAGAGCGTTATCGGCAGGATCTTGCCCTGTTTTCCTTTTTCAGTTGCGCGCTCTCAACACTAGAGTGCTTTTCTGTCGGCGCCCACTGCATCGCCTCGACGATTAATTCGCAAGCGTTTCCTGTCTCCTCCGACAAGGAACTTCGGGAGATAAACCCGCGGAACGTGGCCAAGCGATACGGAAGCGCGTTTCCCGAAACCGCCATCGCCGAAACGATGTGCGAGATTTTTCAAGCAGATTCCACTTATGAGCATATAAAGACGCAGCGGGATTATCTGAGTCATCGTGGCACGCTGCCAAGAACGCTCGATGTGGGTGGTGACGATGACGGCAAGGTATGCATCCCGGATAACGCAAAAAAGCCCAGCACGGATTGGCAATTCACGCGTGAATTGAATTCCCAAACGACCGGAGAACCATACCGATGGTTGGAACAGTCGATTGCGCGATTGCTGGCGAGCATGAAAGAGTTCTGCGATCAGCGTCTTTTAAGGTGAACTCACAACGGTCGCCGTCACTGACGCGGGACGCACGTCGGTCGCATTCATCGCGAGCTTCGTGACGGAAGGGCGAAAACGTGACGCGTCGACAGCGATAGGCCGGGATCGGAACCCGGAATGCCTGCAAGGGCCCTGATCTCAACAAAACAGATCGAGCACGGAAACGTTGAATGGGAAAATATTTTTGCGAGCCACAACACTTTACCGGCGTAGGCTACCAGGGCGGAGTAAAGCAGTGCGAGTATTTATGTTACCCGCTGGTCGGAGGGCAACCCATGCGACCCGCAGGCAAGAAAATCGTCGGGCCGGCCATGGATCTCCCGTTGGGAGATGTGTGTTACGGTGTGGACTACCACGAGCAATGGATAAACTCGATGGGAACGTTCACCAATATGCCGGATTCGCTACAGAGCTTTATCATCGAGCCGGATAGCATTAAAGCGTGGCTTATCTATCCCCGGGCGCTTCGGAAAGAAGTTAAAAACGCCTTTAGCGAATGATTATGAAGAAGATCACCTTGACCACGGTTGGCACCTTGCTCTTGATCTATTTTCTGGGCTTCTTTTTCATCACCCCTCTCATGCTCTCCGCCGATGCTTTCGGCAAATCTACAACTCAACGGGTGTATGCACGTCTCTATGCCGGCCCCATCGGCCAGTTGAGCGCGGAAAATCCGATAAGACGTTGCTGGAATGCAGTGAATGTCTATTGGTGTAGCAAAGACGCGGAATGCACAATCGTCGAGTGACCTACGAAATCTTGTTTTATTTTTTTCACGACCGATTCTGCAGCAAGCTCCATTCACATTGCGCTGTTTCCCGATACGAATAAGCAGAGAATTGCAATGGAAAATATTTATCTGATTATGACCGGGCTGACGGCCATCATTCTGTTTATCTTCGGCCTGGATAACTTCTCTAAGGAAATTCAGCGAATCTCCGGCGAACGTTTTCGTAAGTTCTTAAGCCGGGCCACCAGAATTCCGATTGTCGGCGTGTTCATCGGCGCGGTGGTCACCGCAGTGATTCAATCCAGCTCCGCCACGTCCGTGATTGCCATCAGCTTGGTCAACGCCGGGGTTTTGTCTTTTAGAAACAGCGCGGGAATCATGTTCGGCGCCAACATCGGCACCACCGTCACCGCGCAGTTGGTGGCATTCAAACTCACCGCCTATGCCCCTATGTTTATCATTTTGGGTTTCGCTCTTTCCCTGATTCGTTCGCGGCATTCGATCTTCGGCAAGGCCATCTTCTATTTCGGATTCGTGTTTTTTAGTTTGAATCTCATCTCGTCTTCCCTGGCACCTTTGCAGGAAAACCCCTTCCTGGTCGAGACCCTGACCCAACCACAGAATCCACTGCTTGCCATCCTGTTCGGAGCGTTGTTTACGGCGATGGTGCAATCCAGCTCCGTGACCACGGGCCTGGCCATCATTTTTACCCAGCAAGGGATTTTGAGCCTGGAGAATGCCGTTCCCCTGATCATGGGCGCGAACATCGGCACCACGGCCACCGCACTGATTGCCGTTTTCAGCATGGATATCGCGGCGAAAAAAGCCGCCTTCACGCACTTTTTGTTCAATGTCGGCGGCGTGTTGCTGTTCCTGCCCGTGCTGCTGCTTTTCGGCGCGCGGCTAAGCGAAGTCACCATGGACCCGGCCATCGCGCTGGCCAACATCCATCTGGTCTTCAACGTGGTGACCAGCGTGGTGTTCATCCTCTTAATTTCCCCCTTTACGCGGCTGGTCGATTCGATGCTCGGGGAGGGGAAAATGGACTTCGAACGCTTGAACCTGCCGGTGTATGAAAACGATGCCGAATTCGAGGGCGTGAGGGAAACGCTGGCCCGTGACCTGCGACAGTTGTTGGCCTTTTTGCAGGAAAACTACAGCATGGTCACGCTGAGTATCGAGACCAACTACCGGGGAATTTACGATGCCGCGGAAAAACGCATTGAGTACGTCAATTTTCTAAAAAAGGAGTATCTCAATTACTTCTCAAAAATCGTCTCGAAAATTACCGACGAGCAGCAGTCGCGTGAGCTGATCCGGATCATTAACCAGTTTGACTATCTCTTTCAAATACACGATTCGATCGACGACCTGTTCGGCACCAAAAAGGTCATCAACGAGCAATTCGTGGAGTTGAAGAGCGACATTCTGCTGCTGATCCGGGAGCTTTCGGGCCAGACACTGGGTTTGTTCGATGACATCCAAAAATCTCTGGCCCGCGGCGAGGAACTGGACATCAAGACCAAAACGCGGGATCTGCAAACCATGCTAGACAAAGCCCACCGGGAACTGCTTTCGCTTCTGGCCGATACCACCCGCAAAGACGCCGGCGCTCTCACCAACTTTGTCACCTACTCACAGCGGCTCAAGGACAAACTGGTGAATTTCGTACGAATCAGTGAGGTCAGCTAGGGATAACCCGCCCTCCGGGCAATACTAAACGGAGAGTCAGACGGAAGATGGCGCGCCAGGGAGGATTCGAACCCCCGACTCCCAGGTTCGAAGCCTGGTGCTCTATCCAACTGAGCTACTGGCGCGGAGTGGTCAGGACGCGAAGATACGCTATCCCGGGCCCATTGTACCAGCCCCCGCTCGCGGAAACCGGGTGCCGACACCGATCTGGCACATATGCCACACCCGAAACCGGGGCAGGTTAGATGGTTTTTTTGCCTGCCCTTCGTAAAATCGGCAAAACCGAAGCATGGCGCCCGGGAAACCTAGGGCATTGCATCCATGCGCACTATACTCGGATGGGCCATCCCATAGGCTGTGGATTCGAGAACGTATAGCCAAGGACAAAACGACATGCCCCCCATCACCATCGCCTCGCCGCTAACCCTGCCTTGCGGCGTCACCCTTAAAAACCGGATCGCCAAAGCCGCGCTAACCGAAGGCTTGGCGGATGGGAACAACCGGGCGACACAAGCCCACCAGCGCCTCTACCGCAAGTGGTCCGAAGGCGGGGCCGGTTTGGTTATAACCGGTAACGTGATGGTGGATCGCCGCTATTTGGAGCGGCCTGGCAACCTGGCCATTGATCAAAACGGCGGCGAGGCCGAACTGGCCGCTTTGGCTAAGGCGGGCACGGTCAACGGCAATCAGTTGTGGGCGCAGTTGAGCCACTCGGGACGCCAAACTATCCGCTACATTACTGCCGAACCCTTGGGACCTTCCGCCATCCCCGTGAAACTGCCCGGGGGCGCGTTCGGCAAACCCCGCGCCCTCACCGAGGATGAAATTCAAGACATCATCCAGCGCTTTACCCGTGCTGCGGTTTTCGCCAAACAGGCCGGCATTACCGGCGTTCAGCTGCATTCCGCCCACGGCTATCTGCTGAGCGAGTTTTTGTCCCCCAAAGCCAACGTGCGCACGGATCAGTGGGGGGGATCGATCGAAAACCGTGCGCGCCTGCTATTGGAAATTGTCCGTTCGATCCGCAGCGAAGTGGGGCCACAGTTCCCCATCTGCGTGAAGCTCAACTCGGCGGACTTCCAAAAAGGCGGTTTCAGCAACGAGGAGTCGATGCAAGTGGCCCAATGGCTGGAAGAAGCCAGTGTGGACTTATTGGAGATTTCCGGTGGCACCTACGAGCAACTCTCGTTTTTCGGCACGGGTGCCGAAGGTGACAAACAATCGCCCAAGGCCCAGAGCACCCTGGAGCGCGAAGCCTATTTCCTCGAGTACGCCGAACGGATGCGCAAGGTGACCCGTATTCCCTTGATGGTCACTGGCGGCTTTCGCAGTCTGGTGGGCATGAACAAGGCCCTGGCGGATGACGCACTGGACGTCATCGGTTTGGGGCGCCCCATGTGCGTGAACACCGATCTGCCCAATCAGTTGCTCGACGGCAGCTGCTCGGCCGCACCGCGCTATGAAGACACCCTGCGCATTGGTCCCGGCATCTTGGGCCCCGCCAGCCGCATCAATCGACTGCGCAACTTCAACCACATGTACGCGCAAGGCTGGTATTGCGTGCAACTGCTCCGCATAGGACGCGGCAAGGCGCCCAAGCCCGGCCTCTGGCCCGCACTGGGCGTAGCGCAATACTTGGCCAGCGAAATGCGTGCACTCAGAGCCTTGGCGCCCCGTTAGCGGGAACGTGCCCTGGGAAAACTAACCCGTCGCCGGCGTATCGAATTCCGGCATCCACGGCAGGTCGATGATACCCGGCTCGTAACCAAGCTGTTTGATCAAGGTGGTGACCTGCCCGCGATGGTGGGTTTGGTGATTGAACAGGTGAGTCACCAGCACCCAAGCCGGCAGGACACGCGTTTTTCCGTAGGCTTGACTGGTGAATTCAAAGTCGGACGCCAACCAAGCGTCGGTGAGGGTGTCGCACCAAGCGAGGATCTCGGCGTCGGTGTGCTCGCGGGCCAGCCGCAACTCGGCGAAATCGGCATACAGTTCATGACCCAGCAGCGTGACGTCGAAGGGTCGGCCAGTGAAACGGCCCAGCCACGCTTTATCGCCGTACAGCAGATGATTGAGGGTGCCGTGGATGGATTTGAAAAACGCGCCCAGATCGCGTTTGCGATCGATATCGGCCATGGTGTCGCAAACAGCATAGAGCTGCTGGTTCATCCACTGGTTATAGCGTGCCAGCAGACGAAACTGTTGTAAGCTACCGCCAAGTTCGGACATGAAAGGCCACCTCCGCGTCTCGGTTACCCGAACGAGGTAAAACGCCAAGTCAATGGTAACGCTAAGGCGCGGCGGCGTCTTCTAAGCCGTACAAGATGGAACACATACTGGAGCGCGGCTTGGCCTTGTTACCACGCTTCTGGAACAGCGCCATGGCGTTCCATATCGGAATCCCACTGTTGACGAAGTCCGGCGCCCAGGGACGGATGCCGGACAGGCCGTTTTCGCTACCCCAAGCGGTTAGGTCACGCAGCAACTGCGCCTGTCCGCGTTCCCGAAGAGAATAACCGGGTACTTTGTTGTCCCAATTGGAGAAGGGCCCGAATAAGATGCGGGAGGCCGGATAGGCATATTCGGCCACGAAAACCGGCTTGCCGAACGTGGTATTGAGGGCAGTTACCGTGGCTTTAAAAGCATCGATACGACCGGCCAGATCAAGATCCAGCGGGGAGCTGGGGTAAAACGACAAACCCAACTCGTCGAAATCCATGCCGCCGTCGGACATGGCCTCATAAAACGCCACAGCGAACTCGGCACTGTGAGAATTGGCAATGTGGGTGGCGAAACGGGCGTTGGGATCCACTTCGCGTATTCCGTCCGCGACGGCCTTTAAGAGCTGCGCTTCATAAGGCCAGAGGTTTTCGTTCAACCAGGCAATTTGATCCGCCACCGGAGAAGTGAACAGAGAGATCACATCCCGCGTGCCGATATCCGGATCAACGTTATCGGGCGGCTGATACCAGTTCGGCCCAGCTTCGTTATCGCAGGCTCCGGGAATGGGCGCCACGGCCACGCCGGCCGTGCCGTACTCGATCTCGTTCCCCAAATCCCAAACGTTCACCGTGACGCCGGTGTCCAGTATCGTCTGCGCGATCAGTTCGCCGTAAGCTTCCAGAATAGGCAGCATCTCTTCCAGGGTGAGATCCGTCCACTCGCCGGAAAACCCGAGATCCGGATAACCGGCAAACTCAGGCGGTGTCTGGCACGAGACATCACCATAGGTGCCAAACAAGCTGACTTCCGGGTTAAACGACAAACCCAAAGAATGCGCCACCGTTGCCCTGCGGAGTGTACCGGCCAATGTGCGATCGGCGGGGGTGTTGACTTGCTCCACCGTGCCCAAGCGGGAGAAGACTTCCGTCGCGCCGTAGCGGACAAAGAGCTGCTGGAGAGATTCCAGGTCCGTGGCCTCGATACCGCCATCCCGGTAAGTAATGCCGGAACTTAATACGAATTCGGCAAACGAACTCACCGACAGCGCCACCCGAAAATCCGTCGCCGCCGGCTCGCAATCCAGATCACGGGTCAGTCCGGAGAACAATCCGGCCCAAGCCGATGGCACTCCGCTGCCCAAAGCGACCAGGACCCAGAGCGAAACCCATCTGATCGCTTTCATCGCAGCATCCTTCAAAAAATCCTGCAACAAAAACCGCAATCGCAAATTTCTTTCTTCCATAACAGGTTATATCGGAATGGATCAGCCGTTACTGGAGCACCCACCTCGACGCGACACGAGCAAACGGAGATTTATCAAAAGTAGCGGGTGTGTATGAACGCCCTAATGAAGCACGCGATTCCGTAGCATTATTTAGCAGCTATCGACGCGGGCGAGTGAACAACACGGCCAATACCAAGGAGACCGCGAACGGAAAGATGGTCGCCGGAAGCGTCGCCGACATCGCCACCGCGAACGACAAAACCTCCAAAAAAAATGGGTAGCGCTCGACGAAGGATCGTGGCGCCAGCATCGCCACGGTACCGGAGACAAAAAAACCCGCCAATCCCATTAGAAAGAGCCGTTGCGCCAAGGGCAGCAGGTTGTGCAGTCGCCGGGGCCGTCGTTGCGCCATGAGCACCGTCACAATCAGGCTGTTGGCCAACATCATACCGGCGTAAAAAGGCGTAATCTGATCAAAGAACCACGCCACGGCGAACAGCTGTAAACCGGTGAACACCCAGGCGATCACCAGCTGCACATCATTGAAAGCCCCTGTTTTCTGCCCCATCTTCTAAGCCGTGTCAGCGTTGCAAAAAGTTGTCCCCGTGCCCGCGGGATCTAACGCAACATACCATGAGCCTACACAATCCAAAGCCGAATGCCCCCGATTAGACCGCTGCGCCCTATTGGTGCAAAACGCGCACCTTGACGGCACATTGTCGATTTTTCAGTGCAACGGAATAGCCTCAACGCACCAGCACCGGACAAACGCACCAGATCGACTCCCGCTCTGGCAGATAGACCAAACCGAGATATCAGCCACCCAATACATTAAGTTGGCTTATTTTTTGCTTCAAGGGTCGCCATCGCCCACAACGTCTATTGATATTCAGGAGCGCCCTTCAAGATGAGCCAGAATTCTGGTCGACTTAATCTCCTCTCGTTCAGCGGCAACATCCGAATCCTTCATTTAACTTGGTTTGCCTTCTTTCTCACTTTCGTGATGTGGTTCAACCACGCCCCCCTGCTCGCATCCATCCGAGAAACGCTGGGACTGAGCAAAGACCAGATTCAAACCTTGCTGATACTGAACGTGGCGATGACCATTCCGGCACGGGTGATCATCGGCATGCTGGTCGACCATTTCGGGCCCAAACGGACTTATAGCAGCCTGCTCGTAATCAGTGGCTTTTTATGCATCCTGTTCGCGATCGCCCAAAGTTTCGAAATGTTGGCCCTGACACGCTTCCTGTTAGGCTTTGTCGGTGCTGGGTTCGTCATTGGCATTCGGATGATCAGCGAGTGGTTCCCCGCCAAGCAAGTGGGCGTCGCGGAAGGTATCTACGGCGGTTGGGGTAATTTTGGGTCGGCCGCAGCGGCCATGGCACTGCCCACCTTGGCGTTGATTTTCGGGGGCGATAACGGCTGGCGCTACGCGATTGGCGTCACCGGCATCATCGGCATTATCTATGGTGTCATCTACTTCTTCACGGTCACCGACACGCCCAAGGGATCAACGTATTTCAAGCCCAAACGAACCGGGGCGATGGAAGTCACCAGCGTCGGCGATCTGTATTTCTACATCGGCATGAATATCCCCATGTACCTCGCACTGGCGGTATTGGCGTGGAAGCTATCGCCCTCCGGCGTGAGCCTGATCGGCAGCCAAACCACCCTGTTCATCTATGCGGGCCTGGTGGTGGTGTTCCTGTACCAGAGTTACCACGCCTATCTCGTGAACAAGGACATATTCACCAAACCCGTTCCCAAACTTCATCAATACAAATTCAAACAGGTTGCGATTCTCGACCTGGCCTACCTGGCGGCGTTTGGTTCCGAGCTTGCCGTGGTATCCATGCTGCCGCTGTTTTTCGTCGACACATTCGAGCTCTCACAGGTCTCCGCCGGCCTGCTGGCGTCGGGCTACGCCTTCATGAACCTGGTGTCACGACCAGGCGGCGGACTCATCAGTGACCGTTTCGGCCGAAAGAAAACCATGACCGTCATGCTCACCGGACTGACCATCGGATACTTCGCCATGAGTCAGATCGATAGCAACTGGCCGATCCTGCTGGCAGTACTGGCCACCATGGCCTGCTCTTTCTTTGTCCAGGCCGGTGAAGGCGCGGTGTTCGCGCTGGTGCCGCTCATCAAGCGCCGCCTCACCGGCCAAATCGCCGGCATGGCCGGCGCCTACGGCAACGTCGGCTCCGTTCTGTTCCTGACCGTCTTATCGTTCGTCAGCCCGCAAATGTTTTTCCTTGTTATTGCCGTTTCAGCTATGGTTGCCACCGTCGCGGTTCAATTTCTGGAAGAACCGCGCGGGCAAATGGCGGAGATTCTGCCGGATGGCACCGTCGCCATGATCGACATGGAATAACCCCGGAAAAATCACTGGCCGATGCAGACACCACAAGCTTCCCTCCGTGTAGGCATTGGCCAGTGTTCCCTTGCCGGCATCAAGCCGGTGAATGAAGATTTCTTCGGCGTGGTCACGCCGGAAGAACCCGCCCTGCACACCAAAGGTATCGCCGCGGTCATCGCCGACGGCGTCAGTGCATGCGAAAACGGCCGCGAAGCCAGCGAATATTGCGCCAAGGGCTTTCTCAGCGACTACTACGCCACACCCGATTCCTGGAGCGTTAAAACGTCATCGGAACGGGTGCTGAACGCCATCAATCGCTGGATGTGTCGTCACGGGGACGGCCGCACCGTGGAACTGGCCAGTACGCTCAGCGTGGTTGTACTCAAGTCCAACACCGCACACGTCTTCCACATAGGCGACAGCCGGATCTATCACTTGCGGGGCGAGGTGATGGAACAAATTACGCGGGACCACAGCCGCTTGGTAGGCGCCAAAAAATCGTATCTGATGCGGGCCATGGGCTTTGATCCGAAACTGGAAATCGACCACAAAACCGTCGATCTGGAAGTCGGCGACTTTCTCATCATGACCACCGATGGCATTCACGACGTTCTGCCGGATCGGGAACTGCGAAACCTCATCGAGCAACACACCGCCGATTTGGCTGATGCGGCCCAGGCGATGGTCGAAGCCGCGCTGAAAGCCGGCAGTCAGGATAACCTCACGTGCCAGATCCTGCGTATCGAGAGCCTCCCCGACCCCGATGGTATCGAAACCTACAACCGCCTGGCGGCTTTGGTCATGCCGCCACCGCTGGAGGCGGGTATGTCCCTGGATGGCTATCGCATCGTCGGGGAACTCAGCAGCAGCAGCCGTTCGCAACTCTATCTTGCGGTCGATACACGCTCGGCGGGAGAAATCCCAGTGGTCATCAAGACCCCTTCGGTCAATTACGAGGACGATGCCGCTTATCTGGAGCGCTTCCTGCACGAGGAATGGGCCAGCAACCGGATCAACAGCCCCTTTGTCGTCCGGAGTTACGACCCCGGCCGCCGCAAATCGTGCCTGTATTTGGCCATGGAGTATGTCGAGGGGGAGTCCTTGCGAGCATGGATGAACCGGAACCCCAATCCGTCCATTCCCACCGTGGTCAGCCATATGGAACAAATCGCCAAGGGCTTGCAGGTGCTCCACCGCCAGGAAATGGTGCATCAGGACTTAAAACCCGAAAACATCATGGTCCAGCCCGATGGCCAGTTTAGGATTATCGACCTGGGTGCCACTAAAATCGCCGGGCTGGAGGAGGCTGAAAAAGTCATCAGCCAACCCACCGGCTTGGGTACCGCCAACTATATGGCCCCCGAATGCCTATTGGGCCAAGGCTCGTCGGTACGATCGGATATCTTCTCACTAGGGGTGATCGCCTACGAACTGCTGACAGGGGAACGCCCGTTCGGCGAACATGAACTGCGCCGGGCCAAGTGGCGGGACTTCGACAGCCAGTCGTACCGCCCCAGCCCTCACTTCAACCCCATGGTTCCCATGTGGCTGGACGGCGCGCTAAAGAAAGCCCTGGCTGCCGATCCACGGGAACGCTACGGCGAGCTCTCCGAATTTATCTACGACCTCAAACACCCGAATCCGCGCTTTCTGAGCCAATCGCTGCCGCCGCTTCTGGAACGCAACCCTTCAAGATTCTGGCGGGCGCTGGCCGCGGCGCTCTTGGTCACCAATCTCCTGTTTCTCTACTTACTGGTTCGCTAATCCCCTCGCATTTCGCATAAGCGCTCCGCTTCGATCCACCGCGCTTTAGGCCCAGTCACTTATCCGTCACCTAAGCCCCATCGCGACGACACATTGGCCGGCTAAATCTGTTGGCTTGCCCGGACGTTTTCGCGCACCAGGCAAAAACCCGATCCCCCAAAACGCACCTATCGCGAAGGAGTAAACCATGCGGGCAGGCATTATTTTATTGCTACTGGCATTACACGCCGCGATCCCATTGGCGCACGCCACCCCCACAGCGGAGATGTCGTCCAAGGCAGGCGAACTGGCGGCGTATTATTACAAGATCACCGGCCCCCGAATCCAGCTCGGACCGAGACCGTTTTATCTGGTTGAAGACATGGACGAGGGCGAACTCAAATCGGCCCTGCAAGCCTGCACCAATCGACGGCCCAAAAAGAGCGATTTTTCCATCGGCCACCGCGGTGCGCCGCTGCAATTCCCGGAGCATACGAAAGAATCCTACGAGGCGGCGGCGCGGATGGGTGCGGGCATCATGGAATGCGACGTCACCTTCACCAAAGACCGTGAACTGGTGTGCCGCCATTCTCAGTGTGACCTTCACACCACCACCGATATTCTTGCCACGTCATTGGCGGACAAATGCTCCGAAGGTTTCACCCCTGCGGTTTTGGATCCCATCACAGGCGAAGTTATCACCCCCGCGAGCGCCAAATGCTGCACCAGCGATATCACACTGGCCGAGTTCAAAACCCTCAATGGCAAGATGGACGGGGCCAACACAGCCGCCACCACAGTGGAAGCATACCTTCAGGGAACTGCGAACTGGCGGACCGACCTGTACGCCACCAAAGGCACCTTGCTCAGTCACCAGGAAAGCATCGCACTATTCCAGGCGCTGGGCGTGAAGTTCACTCCGGAGCTGAAGTCACCTGACGTGCCCATGCCTTTCGAAGGTACCTATACCCAAGAGGACTATGCCCAGCAACTGATCGACGAGTACAAAGCGGCCGGGATTTCGCCCCGCAAAGTCTGGGCCCAGTCGTTTAATCTGGGCGACGTGCTGTACTGGATCGAAAACGAGCCGGCTTTCGGAATGCAGGCGGTGTTTCTGGATGGCCGCTACGACGATCCGAGCTTCGATCACACCGATCCGAATACCTGGATGCCAAACATGTCCGAGTTGGCGGCCATGGGCGTGAATATCATCGCCCCGCCCATGTGGATGCTGCTGGATCTGGACTTAAATGACCAAGTCGTCCCGTCATTGTATGCTGCATTCGCGAAACTCGCGGGCCTGGACATCATCACCTGGACGCTGGAGCGCTCCGGGCCGTTGGCCACCGGCGGCGGTTGGTACTACCAAACCGTCACCGACGCCATCGACAACGACGGCGACATGCTCACCGTGCTGGATGTTCTTGCCCAGCAAGTCGGGATAATCGGTATCTTCTCGGACTGGCCAGCGACCGTGACCTTCTATTCCAACTGCATGAATTTGAAATAGCCATCCTATTGGCGAACCGCGGCGCGTGGGCTGATCCCAC
>JAXHTV010000037.1 GCA_034189865.1 Pseudomonadota bacterium
GCCGCTGTAGGGCCTGGGACAACATGGACGCTGCGGGGTCCAAACCGACTTGAATGCCCAACGGCGCGGCAAAGCGGCCAGTTCCCACGCCGATCTCGAGACCCAAGCCCTCCGGCGGCAGAACGGCCCGGACGGCTAGAAGCTCCGATTGGTAGACAGCCGGGTGACGTCCGAACCAGTCGTCATATCGCCTGCTGTTGACCTCAAAAGCCGCGCTCGGGGCCATGGTCATCAGCGCGCTTTAAACGCCGCGATGAAGCGTGCCTTGTCCGTCGGCCGGGTGGTCACAACTGGCATGTATCTGCGGCCCAATCGGGCATCGTCAAGCCGCTTATTCCAGTTCAGGTATCGCCGTGGGCGTATGGACAGTTCGACCACATAACGGCGCGCAAAATCCGCTGGAAAAATGTCGATCTCGGAAGGAATCGTACGCATCGAGGACGCCTCTAACTCTGCCGCCAGATCTGCCGCCGCGATCAGGTCACTCAAACATCGCGTGGGTGCCGTGTGCGAATCATGATCGTGCCACGTCCACCGAGGCTTTCCAAGGCCAGGGCGCGTGTCGGCGTTGACTAGGCCGCCCCGCCAACTCCGCCGCGTGTCACACCTCTTTCAGGTAGAGCTCTCCATTGACGGCACCGTTGATGCCGGCGTCGTTCACTGTTCCGCAGGCGGAGAGCGGCGTCAAACCCGTTTTTATCTCTTGAACGAATGGCCCAAAGAATACTTGCTTAACCGCCCGCACCGCACGGCTATCGTCCGCCGAGATCTCGGTTTTTGAGTCCTCAACGGCCCCCGCATTGTCTGAGATACGCTTAGTGCCGCGAATCGGAACGTCGCCTATCACTCCAATCTGTTACCGCAGGCCAAACAAGCTTATCGCTTCTCACCGGGCCGACCGCCTGATCCTCAGCCCGCCGAATACGCAATAGAGAATCAGGGCGTTGAAAAAAATGCAGCCTAAACCAGTCCCCAAACCACCCCATGAAAGCGGGACGAGCGTTATCCATGGCATGGCAAAAGGAAGCAACAAGATACCCGATTCGCCTGAGTCACCTGGATTTTTGGAGGCCACAAAGAAAATCCAGGCAAAGACCGAAATCGCCGCAAAGAGAAACAGCCCGGCTGCGGCCATGCCGGCTCGAGAAAACCTAATGACTGGAACCATCGCCATACCGTCTAACCCCGTGCGCGAACTGGAAACCTGTCAGGCGGTGCCGTTCCGTCCGATTCCGGCAAAACGCCGGCGCCGAAGCCATTACCAATCAACGGATGGGCAAACACGATCACTGCATAGCCCAGCGGTTGCGAACGACAGAACTTTACCACTACCCTCATGGTTCTAACCGAAAGGCACTCATCAGAAGTGCCGAGTATGAACGTATGACGATCGTTCGATGTGATTATGGAGGAGACAACGATGATCGATTTGGAAAGCACGGAATTTGAACGCAAATACACGCGCGTGATCGGGGTGTTGCTGATCGCGGCCGGACTGCTCGGCTTTGTGTTCGGTGATCGCTTGTTCGGCATCACCGTGAGCGGGCTGCACAATACCGCCCACTTGGGCGCCGGGCTGGCGGCCTTGCTCTGCGCCGCTGTTGCCGGCGGAAAATACGCCTTTCGCTTCAACCAGATTGTCGGCTTGAGTTTTGTCGGTCTGGGCGTGCTGGGCTTTCTTGGCCTGGAGCCGTTCACGCAGCTTTTGCACCTGAACCCGGCGGGTAATTGGTTCCATACCCTCCTTGGCGCGGTCACGCTGATCATCGGTATCGGCATCGAGCTGCCCCACAAATACACGCCGGAGTGGTGGCAAACCTAATACCCCTTCGCGGGTGGCGGCGTTCAGCCCCACCCGCGTAAACTGGCCGGCCTGCCCCCAAACCACATGCGAAGCCATGGCCTACACGCTACAGCGGATCACCATTTTCCCCATCAAGTCCTTGCCGGGTGTGGCGCTGGAACGCGCGCAAATCACCCCCGCCGGCAGCCTGCGACACGACCGCGAATACGCACTGTTCGATGCCGATGGCCAAGTGGTCAACGGCAAGCGCGAACGGCGCGTGCATGGGTTGGATGCCGAGTTTGCGCCGGATATCGCCACCGTTCGTATCACTGATCGTGCCCTCGGGGAGTCGGCCCGGTTCCCACTCCCCGAGGGGCGCGCCGCTTTGAGTGAATGGTTGTCGGACTATTTTCGATACCGCGTCCGTGTCTTGCGAGCGCCCCAAGGCGGTTTCCCCGATGATCGGGAAGCCAACGGCCCCACGCTGGTGGGCACGGCTACGCTGGAGACCGTCACGACATGGTTCCCTGAGCTGGATCTGGCCGAGATTCGCCGACGCTTTCGCACCAACCTGGAAATTGCTGCGGCGCCGCCGTTTTGGGAGGACGGTTTACTGGGTGAGCCGGGAGTCACGCCGACGTTTCATATCGGCGCCGTGCATTTTGAGGCCATCCGGCCGTGCCAGCGTTGTGTGGTACCCACCCGTTCCTCATCAACGGGCCAGCCCGATGCCCAATTTCAGGAAATTCTCAGCCAAAAGCGGTGCCAGGAACTGCCCCCTTGGACGCCGGCCGCTTACTTCGACCACTACTACCGGCTGTGCCTGAACACCCGCATCCTCACCGGCGGCCAAGCCGAGTGGCTGAAAACGGGCGATGTGCTCACGCGCGATTGAAGCCGACACACCGCGGTCTGTTCTCTCTACCCGGCTTCGGGCCGCCACCTGGATACGCCGCTTGGGGCCATGCGATCATTGCCCGGGAAATGAATATTCCGCGATCGACCCTCAGCAGACTCGGACAACACATTGGATAAACCAGCCACCCAGGAACAACAGCGTTTTGGACCATTCACGTTTGAAGAGCTGAACTCGCCCGCGGGCCTGGCCCGCCTGGACGAACAGTTTCGCGCCTTTCTTTCCCAGCGAGATACCCGCTTGGCGGAACAGCTGTCGAGCTACCGAAGCGGCGATCATGCCGTCTGGCCCGCGGCTGAGAGTGAGTTTCTGTTGGATCTGGCACGCCATGTCGAACCATTCGTTGCCGGTTTGTTCGGCATCGAGGGCGAGTTGGCCACGCTCACGGCGCAGACCCGTACCCACAACTTGCCGGTCCGCTTCAAGGCGGAGTTCGTGCAAAAGCGTGCACGCAAGTTTCGGGACGACGGTGCCATGAGCTTTGCCGAGCTCGATCGCTGGCTGCTGAACGCCGCCGGGGCGGCGGATGCCGCGCCGGCCGAGCAAGAGTTGGCCATTGCCGGTTTCGCCCTGGGTTTGCTCGATCAGGCCGATGCCAACGCCGAGGCGATCGGCCGCGTGACGGCTTGGTGCCGCTTGGTGCAGGAGACGGCCGAAGGCCTGGCCCGCATCCGGGACTGGCCGAGTTTCCGCCTGCCTCAGCGGATCGACCCCGCCCAACGGGTGGCCCTCAGTGCGGTGCCCGGCGACGACGCCGGCCGTATGGAGGCCGAAACGACTTATCGGCAGCGCGATGGCTTTGGCTTGAGCGATTCGCGCATGGGACCGGGCGATGTCCAGTCAGAAGTGGGCTACTGCGTGTACTGTCACGATCACGAGGGAGATTTTTGCTCCATTGGCTTTCCCGCCAAAAAGGGCAAGCCGGAGCTGGGATACAAGATCGATCCCTTGGGCGTAGAGCTCACCGGTTGCCCACTGGAAGAGCGCATATCGGAGATGCACCTGCTCAAGCGTGACGGCCATGCCATCGCCGCCCTGGCCATGGCCAGCCGGGATAACCCCATGCTCCCGGCCACCGGTCATCGCATCTGCAACGATTGCATGAAAAGCTGCATTTACCAGAAGCAAGATCCGGTCAACATCCCGCAGATCGAAACACGGGTGCTCACCGATGTGCTCAACCTCCCCTGGGGGGTTGAGATTTATCATCTGCTCACCCGCTGGAATCCGCTGCGGCCGGACCAATACCTCGCCCGGGCATACAACGGCCGCAAGGTACTGATCGCCGGCATGGGCCCGGCCGGTTTCACCATGGCCCACCATTTAACAATGGCGGGCTGCGCCGTGGTGGGTGTCGATGGGCTCAAGATCGAACCCCTGCCGGAGTCGCTATTATCCGCCCCGGTGCGCGAGTGGCAAACGCTGGTGGAATCGCTCGATGAGCGGATTTTGCTCGGCTTCGGCGGCGTGGCCGAATATGGCATCACCGTCCGTTGGGATAAGAACTTCCTCAAACTCATTTATCTAACGCTGGCCCGCCGTGCCCATTTCCAGGTGTTCGGAGGCGTACGCCTGGGTGGCACAGTGACTGTGGAAAATGCCTGGGAGATGGGATTCGACCATCTGTGCATCGCCACTGGCGCGGGTTTACCCCGGGTGGTGCCCATGGAAAACTCGCTGGCGCGCGGCATGCGCCAAGCCAATGATTTTCTGATGGCGCTGCAGCTCACCGGAGCCGGCAAAACCAGCAGTCTGGCCAACTTGCAGGTTCGGCTGCCGGCGGTGGTCATCGGCGGCGGGCTCACCGCCATCGACACCGCAACGGAAGTGCAGACCTACTACATCCGGCAGGTGGAGAAAACGCTGGCGCACTACGAAACGCTGGTCGCCGCAGAAGGTGCGGAGGCGGTCAGTGCCGGGCTCAACGACGAAGACCGGGGGATTTTGGATGAGTTTGTAAATCATGGCCGGGCAGTGCGTGCCGAGCGCGAACGGGCCACGAAGGTGGGCGAGATGCCCGATTTCATCAAGCTGATCCGCTCCTGGGGCGGGGTCACACTGACCTATCGCAAAAACATGACCCATTCGCCGGCGTATGTGCGTAACCACGAAGAAATCATCCAAGCCATGGAAGAAGGCTTGTACTACGCCGAATGCCTAAGCCCCGTCCAGGCCGGCCTGGACCGCTTCCAGCACGTCGAGTCGGTCACTTTCGAGCGCATGGCCGAATCCGCCGGTCGATGGGCCCCCTCGGGAGAGTATGTCACCCTGCCGGCGCGCTCGGTTTTCGTCGCCGCCGGCACCGTACCCAACACCATCTACGAAACCGAACACCCGGGCACCTTCGATCTGCAAGGCAATCATTTCCAGCCTCATATCGGCGAAGCGGGTAAGTTGCAGCCGGTCACCGAACCGGCCGGATGCAAATCCGAGTCCTTCGGCCCCCTCACCTCCTACAGCCGGCATGGCCGACGCGTGAGCTTTTTGGGTGATACCCATCCGGCCTTCAACGGCAGCGTGGTCAAAGCCATCGCCTCCGCCCGTCGCAGTTTCCCGGTCGTTCTGGACGCTTTGGAATCGCGCCCGCCGGTGGAATCCAACGAACCCGAGTACGCCGCGTTTCGTGCCGAGATGGCGCACCGGCTCAGCGCCCGCGTTGCCGCAATCGACACCGCGAATCCCGCGCTGGCGGAGATCTGGATCGAAGCGCCCATGGCCGCCAGGAATTTTCGTCCCGGCCAGTTCTACCGGCTGCAGACCTATGAGTCCTTTAGCCCGATCATCGAACACACGCGCCTGCAGATCCCCGTGTTGACCGTGTCGGGCACGGGGGTTCGCGGCGACCAGATCCGATTGTTGGTCTTGCAGTGGGGCAGTTCGCCCCGGCTCGTAGGTCGGCTGAAGCCGGGCGATCCGGTGGTGTTGATGGGGCCCACCGGCGCCCCCACCGACATTCCCAGTGGCGAGAACGTCATGATCGTCGCCGGCCGTTGGGGCGCCGCCGTGATGCGCGACATCGGCCCGGCCTTGCGGGCCGGCGGCAACCGGGTCATCTACGTGGCCGCCTTTGCCCACGCCAAGGAGGTGGACAACCAGGCGGAGCTCGAAGCCGGCGCGGACCAAATCATTTGGTGCACGGCCACCGGGCCACGCATCCCCGCCCGCCGGCCGCAGGATCTCAGCCTGGAGAGCGCCGATATCATCGATGTCATTTCGCGTTACGGGCGGGGCGAGCTTTCCGGCGATCACCCGGCGGATCACACGCCCACCGGCGAAGTGACCCGGCTGATGGTCATGGGCGGAACCAATCTTTTGCGGGGGTTCCAGCAGGGCTTGAAAGGCCCGTTGGGCGAACTGTTCCCCAAGGAACTCACCGCCGTGGGCACCGTCGGCAGCCCCATGCAATGCATGCTCAAAGGGGTCTGCAGCCAATGCCTGCAATGGCAGATCGACCCCGAAAGCGGCCAACGTACTCGCGCCGTGTTCTCCTGTGCCCAGCAGGATCAACCCTTGTTCTGGATCGACCTGGACAACCTCGCCGCCCGGCAACAGCAAAACCGCCTGGTGGACCGGCTGACAGCACAGTGGCTCAGCTGGGTGCTGAAACAGGCGAGCTGACGGCTTTTAGATGACCGGCCGTCTGCCGCGAGAAACTTTGACGAAAAACGGCATCGCCGTGAGAGAGAAGCGCATGTGGATGGGCTTGGCGGGTGGCTTATTACTCGTTTTGATCATCGCATTTGTCTGCGGGCCGAGAACACCGCTGGACACCACACTGCGGACCGTCGAATTGCCCGACGATCTGGATGCCTACCTGACCGATTCGGAAAGTCGGTTCGACGACATCCTGCCCGGCGTGGAGAAAACCATCGTCTGGGCGGGTGAGCGGGGGGTCAAAAGCGAATTCTCCCTTGTTTACTTTCACGGCTTTTCGGCCACCCGACAGGAGATCGCGCCCTTATGTGACCGCCTCGCCGCGGAACTCGGCGCCAACCTGTACTATCCGCGCTTGCCGGGTCACGGTCGCTCGGCCGAGGCCATGGGACAAAGCGGCGTCAACGATTGGCTCAACGCCGGCCACGAGGCGCTGGAGATCGGCCGGCAGATGGGCGAGCGGGTGATTCTGATCGGCACCTCAACCGGCGCCACGCTGGCCACTTGGCTGGCCGCGAATGTGCCTGAGCCGCAGTTGGCGGCTTTGGTGTTACTCTCGCCGAATTTCCGTCCCGCCAACCGGGCAGCGTCCTGGGTACTGTTGCCGTGGGGACAACATCTGGCGGAATGGGCTATCGGCCCGACCCGCAGCTGGGAACCGCAAAACGATCGACAAGCGCGCCTTTGGCATACGACATACCCAACCCGGGCACTGTCGGCGATGATGGGTTTGGTACGCGTGACGGTGAAGTCCGACCTCCACCGCATTCAAACGCCGACCTTGGTGGTCTATTCGCCCCGAGACCAAGTGGTCAGCCCCCAGGCCATAGAATCCACTTTCCAGCGGATGGGGCCGAGTAAAAAACTGGTACCGTTCCATGATTCCGCCGATCGTACTCAGCACGTTCTGGCGGGCGATATCATCTCGCCGACCAGCACCGATGCACTGCTTGCGCTGATGATGGATTTTCTCCAGGCCACAAGCATCATAGAAACAGCCCCGACGGCGGAACAGCCCCGACCAGAACAGGTTAAGATAGGCCAACGCGATCTCCCGCGGCGACCGGGCGGGTGAGTCCGGATCAGTTATTTGATCTCTTCCCGTGGCTGTGGAACCCAAAACGATCCGGCAGCGAGCGCAACCTCAGCTCGTGCCCGCGGCGGCGGACCGGCGGCATCGCGTACCGGGACACCACGAGCGCAATGCTACAGGTGTATTGCTTCTTGCCGTAGATAATCAAGCAAACCTCGTTAAAAGCCTTTTCTGGAGAGCCGGAATGAAAGTATGTATCCGCAAAGCCGTTTGTTGGAGCGTGTCAGCAAGCTTTCTGATCGTCAGTACATCCCTGCCGGCGGCCCATGCCGCGGCTGGCGTGAAAACGGCCGAAGCGTTCGCTCAAGCGGGCATCGCCACCGAACAGTCGGCGAACCGGCAACAGGTGAGTGAATTTCTCGCCCGCGCCGATGTGCGGGACCAACTGACTCGCTTGGGCGTCGAACCCACAGCCGCCGAAGCGCGTGTGGCCGCTCTTACCGACGCGGAAATCGCCCAGATCAGTCATCGCATCGACCAACTGCCCGCCGGGGGTGAATCCATCATCGGCGCGCTGATTTTCGTGTTTCTCGTCCTGCTGATCACCGACATTCTCGGATTCACCGAAATTTTCCCCTTTACCCGTCCGGTTCGTTGAGCCCGTGCGCCCTTACTGGCGCATCGGGTGGGTGTTCATCGCGTGCATCCCCTTGCTCTGGGGATGCACCACCACCCTGCACCACAACGGTGAATCACCGATTGAGCTGACTGACGCGCCGTTTTTCCCGCAAACACGTTATCAGTGCGGGCCCGCTGCGCTGGCCACCGTTCTGGTTGCAGCCGGCGCCGACACCTCTCCCGAGCACCTCGTAGACCGCGTCTACTTACCGGGCCGGCAAGGCAGTCTACAACCGGAGTTGGTCGCCACCATACGCGCTTTCGGCATGCTCCCTTATCCCATCGAGGGCATCTCAGAGATCCGCGCCCAACTGCGATCCGGACACCCCGTGCTGGTACTGCAGAATCTCGGCCACCCGAAATTACCGCGTTGGCACTACGCCGTGGTGGTGGGGTGGGATGAGGCACGCCAGACGGTCATCCTGCGATCGGGAACGACGAAACGATTGGCGCAGCGCCGGTCAAACTTTTTGCGCAGTTGGCAGTGGGCGGGCTCTTGGGGCGTCATTGCACTGCCACCCGATGAGTTGCCCGCCCAGCCGGATATGAACCGTTATTTGTCGGCCGCCTGGGGCCTGGAATCCGTGGACCAACGCCGTGCCGCCGGTTCAGCATATCGAGCGGCGACGACCCGCTGGCCGATGGAAGCGCTGGGGTGGCTCGCCCTGGCCAACAACCAAGCCGCAATGGGCGAGATCGCCGAGGCCCGACAAACCCTAACAGAGGGCCTACGCACCAATCCCACGAGTGTCCCGTTGATGATCAATTTGGCCGATGTGTTGCTGGAAAGCGGAGAGCTGGAAGAGGCACTTCACTGGGCAGGCCAAGCCGCCGAGCAAACCGGGCCGTGGCAGACAAAAGCCGCCGAGCTACTGGACGAAGCCCAAGCGCGCATGGCCGCACCGTAAGATAGCGAACATTGCATTCGTGTGAAGGCCAACGGAACTACATGCCCCGTTCTGGCCGATCCGATTCGGCACGGATTCGGCGGGTGACGGCCTCGACCTGCTCCACTGCATCGCCGACGGCCTCGGCGATCACCTCACGAACCATCAATGCCAGGTCGCGGTACTTTTCTTCCGTGATCTCCCCAGCCAACTCACTGCCGAGCAGTTGCTTGAAAGACACAATGACCCGTTCCGCCCGTTGTTGCTGTCGATCCACCATGACCTCGTCTTCTTTCCAAACCGGTGTTTACGCTATTTGAACCGAGCGAGCGGACCAGCAGGGTGATCCACGTCAATCGGGACGATTCAGTCCCGTTGTCGGGCGAGACGCCCGACCGCTGCTCCGCAACGTGATAATACAACCCGGAAACAGCGCATCTGACGGACCAGTCAGATGGCATTTTTTTTGTGGCCCGGCCCCGAACATATTTGCGTTACCTATGATCAAACATCTCGATCCCACGTCATTGCCAATGCTTGACCTGCGTCAGCGCTTGCGCGAATCTAACAGACTGACATGAATAATTAATTGAGGCGGCATAGACGCCCAATAGGAGGAGGCAATACATGGATGGTGCACTCGCGAAACCGAAACTGATCTGGTCTTACGGCCGTTTCTTTTTCCCATTGGCACTGTCGCTGGCGGTTATATACGCCATCATCGTCGGCCCGGTGAGTGTCATCGGCGGGATCATCTTCGTTCTGCTTGGACTGTCGGTTTTGGAGCGATTGTCCGGAGAAGACGCGAAAGCCTATGAATACGGGCACCCGAGGATTTTCGTATACATGATGTGGGGCTATCTCCCGGTCACGGTGGTCGCGTTCCTCGCCTACATCTGGGTACTGGCCCACGGCCACAACGGGGGCGACTTGTTCGGCCTGGCCGCCATGGTCCAATCCTGGACCGGATTCGACATGATGGCCGCTCACGCCAATGACGGAATCGGCACGTATCTACTGTCCACGTTTTTATTCTCCCAGATCACGTCCATCGGCTCGGTAACCATCGGCCATGAACTCTCCCATCGCACCTGGGAACCGTTTTCGGTCTTTTCGTCCCGGGCTTGTTCGCTGTTCGGTTTGTTCACCTACTACGCGATCGAACACCCCTATGGACACCACTTCAACGTCGGAACACCTGTGGATTCCAGCACTGCGCTTCGAGGCGAAAGTGTCTATACGTACTTCCGGCGAACGACGTTCCAGGACTATCAAACAGCGTGGGACATCGAGAAAGAACGGTTGGAAAAACTCGATCTGCCGACCTTCTCTGTCCATAACAAGTTGTTACACGGCTGGGCTGCTGAGATTGCGTTGTTGGTCTTTATCGTGACTGTCAGTGGGTTGCTGGGGCTGTTCTGGTTTTTGGTCGCGGCCTTCAATACGCACTTTGGCTACAAGATCGGCACCTACGGCCAGCACTACGGGATCGTGCGGGTGCCCGGTTCGGAGATCAAAGCGCACCATTCCTGGGATTCGTTCAATCGCGTCACAAACTGGTTTGTGGACAACATCGGCCGGCATTCCCAACATCATTTGGAACCGCAACGGGAGTTCTGGCGTCTTGAAGATGTCGGCGCACCTCGCTTGCCCGAGAGCATGGGTTACTTCCGCGCCATTGGCATGTCGATCATCCCGCCGCTGTGGCACCGGCATTGGTCACCTCACCTGATCGAGTGGGACCAGAAATATGCCTCACCGGAAGAACGCGAACTGGCCCGCCAAGCGAACCTGGACAGCGGAAGGCCCGAACTGATGGCCTGGGGTGCCGCTCAGCAAGTCGACGATATGACGGCGGGAAAACCAGCCACGGCCGCCTAGACCTCCCGCCCCCCAAGGGCACAAAAAGGCCCACATTCCGTGGGCCTTTTCTTTTTCCTAGCCCACTGACAAATAACGTTGTTTTCCTATACTGAACGATGGGTATGTTACCCGCGTTTGTGGAGGAGACATCACGATGAATAAGATCACCATAGCCCTCGGCGCAGCCTGGCGCTACGGGCGTTTCTCGCTGCCTTTTCTGCTGGGCTGGGCGGCCGTTTATGCCATTTTTGTCGGCCCAAGCGTCACTTTGACCGGGGTGTTGATCACGCTCGCCGTATTGCTGGCCTTCGAATGGGCGGTGGGCGAAGACAGCTCCACCCCCACCTATCATCATCCCCGCTTTTTCGTTTATATGATGTGGACATATCTGCCCATCGTGCTGTCGGCGTTTACTGGATTCGTGTGGACCATGGCCCATGCGCATGACGGCGGCGACTTACTCGGTCTGGCCGCTGGAGTCCAAGCGGTATTCGGTTTCGATATGCTGGCCGCCCACGCCAATGACGGCTTCATGACTTATCTGCTTACAACCTTGTTGTTTTCAGCACTCTCGGGCATCGGCGCCTTGTCCGTGGGGCATGAACTGATACACCGAACCTGGGAGCCGGTTTCCGTCATCATATCGCGCATTTGCTCAGCTTTTGGCACCTTCACCTACTACGCCATTGAGCACCCCTACGGACATCATCTCACCGTGGGGACGGACCAGGACTCCAGTACCGCCCTTCGAGGCGAAAGCGTCACGCGCTACTTCCTGCGCACCACACCCCATGATTACAAACTCGCGTGGTCCATCGAACGGGACCGACTCGAAAAGATGGGTTTGCCGGTCATGTCCCATCACAACCGCTTGCTTCGGGGCTGGGCGGGCGAAGCAGCCATCGCAATTTTTGTATTCTGGGTCAGCGGCCTGTTCGGTCTGTTCTGGTTCCTTTTAGCCGCAATCAATACCCATTACGCCTACAAACTGGGGACGTACGGGCAACATTACGGCATTGTTCGGGTTCCCGGTTCGGAGATCAACGTACACCACTCCTGGACATGCAATAACCGACTCACCAATTGGATATCAGGCAACATCGGCCGTCATACCGATCATCACCTGGAACCGGAGCGAGAATTCTGGCGTCTGCGACCGTTCGGCGAAGGCCCACAAAACCCATATCCCTACATGATGATGTTGTTTTTGTCCCTCGTTCCGCCGCTGTGGCACCGCATGTGGGCACCGCACCTCATCGAATGGGATCAGCGATTCGCCTCGCCGGAAGAGCGGGAGCTCGCCCGCGAAGCCAACGCCCGTAGCGGCATACCCCTGCTGATGGCATACGCCGCGAGCCAATCCGTGAGCGCGTCCAAGACGCCACCGGTCGAGCGCCCACCGCACGCGGCATAGTCCGAAAGCAATTTAATGAGGCCACAATAAAAAGGGGCGGCCAAAAGGCCGCCCCGAAGGTTCGGGAGTGAGTGAACCGTTGTCTGTCAGCCCGTGGCGGCAACTTTATCCGCCTCTGCTGCCGTGATTACCGCCTCATGGGGGTAAGGCGTCGGAACGCCGCGACGGGTCAGTACCCGACCGAATGTTTCTTTGCCGTAGTTCTTCGTGTAACGCTTGCCGTCCCACGCGACTTTTCCGGCGATGATGACTGTGGTCACCACACCATCCGATCGATTGACCATCTGCGGATGATTGAAAATCTTCCGTTGCTTGAGCAGTGTGTTGGCTTCCGAATCGTATTGCCGCAGTGCTTCCGGGTCGATCAAAACCAGATCGGCCTGAGCGCCCATTTCCATGGTACCCACGTCGAGGTTGAACAGCTCAGCCGGATCGCGTGTGAGCCGTTTCACCTGCCGTGAGACGACTTCCAAACCGTCTTCCTGAGCCATTTTCAGCGTCCGCAAATTGCAGTCGAAGAACGCCATGTTGGTCAGATGCGCACCGCTGTCGTTGAATCCCGGCAATGTGTTTTCGTCCAACAGCAGTTGTTTGAGAACTTCCGGCCGCTGGTTGGCCGTAGTGACACACCAACGAAAATCGCGATCGTACTCCCGCAAAAGGTGCATCATGAATTCGGCGTCGTCACCGATGGGATTGGGGAACTTGGCAAAGGCAGCGGCTTCGACATCATCTCGGGCGCCTTCTTTGCCACCGGTGGCTTGGAATGTTTCCAACCGCCGGTAGATCTCGCCCATATTCTGATGGGCCCAGCCGGGAACGTCAGGCACCGAGACCAAGGTCATGTCTTCGAGGTTTCGGTTAAATGTCGTCGGCTCCACACCGATGATGCGGGCCAGACGCGCCAAATTGAAACCACGCTTGCCGGTCATCCAATCGCCACGAAAACGCTCTTGAAAAGCCGGATCTCGCAGCAGCTTCTGCCGACCTTCCCGGTCCTCCAGATCCAACGCATTCAGCTCTCTGAAGGCCGGCTTTTCTTCCATGAATGGTGTGGTGGTGCCATCACCATACACGGTGAACGGAGCGGACAAAGCCTGAAACGCAAATTTGCCCCGCATAAAACGGGAGTTGATGAATCGGTTGATCCGCAGCAAACCTTTCCACGCGAAACGGTTGGCCGAGAGATCCATGGCCGCGGTGGCCGTCATTCGTAACGGCTTGCCATATAAACGACCGCTACTCATCAGCAATAAACTCAGCGTCGCTGCCTGATTGTCAGGATTCGGGGTGAACTGAACAATCCCGTCATGGCGCCGTACGACATCGCCCAAGGCCAACAACTCTTTACGCGTCGCATGTTGCGCAGGGATACGCTCGTTGCGATGAGGGTCGTTGGCCAGATAATGAAGCGGTAAGCCGTCGGTGGACAAACCAACATAACCGGCCCGCATACACTCTTCCAGAACCCGACACATCTCGACGATCTGTTCGTCGGTGGGCTCGCCCTGAATGGCGCCTGGCATCCCCATGACCTCCACCCGCAGCATACTGTGGGGAACCATCGGACACACGTTGGCCCCCAAAGGCAGCTCTTTAAAGTGACGCAAATAGTCGATCGGATTGTCCCAGGTAATATGGCCGTCCAGAGCGTTCTTCAACACGCTTTTAGGCATGTTCTCTACCCGGGCGAAACAATCGACGATGGGGTTGGATTCCAAATCGCTCTCGTCCTTATAGGACTGCAAGCCAAAAGCCACGCCCAAACTGCAGTTACTCATCACCGCGGTGGTGGTGCCATGACGGACAGCCTCAGTCAATCCCGGCTCGATCTCCACCTCCAGATCGAAATGGGTGTGGATGTCGAGCAAACCGGGCGTCAGCCATTGGCCGGTCCCGTCGATTACGGTCTTGGCCGCGCGACTATCGAGATCAAAACCTTTACTGACAACGCGACCGCCCTTGACCGCCACGTCGATGTTTACGGGGGGCGCGCCGGTACCATCGAATACCAACGCGTTTTTAACCAGAATATCCCACTGGACGGCGGACGCAGCCATGGCAAGTACTCCCTCAGTTCCTCGGCCCGCGAGCGGGTCACGCACTAAATCGAACAGAGGCGGTACGATCACGACAGCAGGCCGCCTCCTGAAATTTGTTATCCTGCGCTGTCACACCTTAGTAAAAATCCCTTGCGGGACAATGTCAAACGACGTGTGCTAAGCCCCCTGTCTTCCGCAGAGCAGACGGCATCACACCGGCCGGTCGGCGACCTGATGCGGGTTCACAGGGCGGCTGCTAAAACCCCTTTGCGAGGACGTTTCCTTGTTTCCGAGACGACTGCTTGTTGCCCTGATCCTAGGCGCCGCGTTCCTGACACTGATTGAAATCGGCGTCATCACGGTGGCCTTCGATAAATTGGGTTTGTCTGAGCGTTCCGCGCTGAATTTGTTTCTGTTGTCTGTCCTTGGAAGCATGATCAACCTGCCGCTGTTCTCCATTCGCCGCCACCGACAAACCGGACCCCCGCATCAACTCCCTCCTTTTCCCTGGCTACAGCAACGAGGCCGCCCAGATCGGACATTGATCGCTGTGAACGTCGGTGGCGGGCTGATACCGGTGATGTTCTCCGTCTACCTTTACAGCTGGCATACCCTCCCTGTCTCCACCGTGCTTATCGCGATTGCCGCAGTGTCCGGCGCCTGCTATCTCGCCAGTCGCCCAATCCCCCGGTTGGGTATTGGCATGCCGATTCTCGTCGGTCCGTTGTCCGCCGCTGCGGTCGCGATCTTCACCTACCCGGAAAACAGCGCGCCGTTGGCCTACATCTGTGGCACCATCGGCGTGCTGATCGGTGCAGACTTGCTGCGCTTACCGGATATCGGGCGGCTGGATGCGCCGGTCGCGTCCATCGGCGGCGCCGGCACCTTCGACGGCATGTTCATCACGGGTCTGATCGCGGTCCTGTTGACTTAATCGGATCGCCCCGGCAATCAGACGAAAGCATTCGCCTGATTACCGGGTCTACTCTATGCGGCAGCTGTTCGCTAGCCACGGAAGAGGGGTCTGAACGCCATGAACAACCGTTTGAAAGCCATTTTCATCAGCGTATTTCTGCCCGCCGTATTCCTGGCATTGATTCACAGTGGGATTCAGCTTTGGCAGGGCGGTTTCGATTGGGGCTGGTTTGGCGCGCTGACGGCAAACGGTGCCATTGCATTGTTCTTCGCTCATCTCGGCTTAAGGCCAGTGGTTCGCACCAGCGCGAACCTGTCCTGGATCGTTACCGCGACCACTGCCGGCACCCTCATGGCGCTGATCGGCGCAGCCGAGACCACCTCGCTATGGGCACTGTTCTACGCCGCTGGCGTGGGCTTCGCGGGCTCGTTGATCTACGTCTATTGGTACTCGCGATTCGGCCGAACACCGAGCGATGCGCTCGCGGTGGGGCAAACCTTGCCGGACTTTTCCCTTCAGGACGACCAGGGTCGCCCCGTGGTATCCAAGGATTTTCTGGGCCGTTCAACGTTGTTTTTGTTCTTCCGCGGCAATTGGTGCCCCCTGTGCATGGCCCAGATCAAGGAAATCGCGGCGGACTATCAGGAACTCCACCGCCGTGGCGTCACCGTGGCGCTCGTCAGCCCCCAGTCTCACGAAAAAACCCGCGCCTTGGCAGACCGTTTTGAGGTCCCCTTCCGCTTTCTCGTGGATCACGATTTATCGGCCGCCAAACGACTGGGCATCGTGCATGAAAATGCCCTGCCGTTAGGTATGGAATTGTTGGGATACGAGCAGGATGCCGTATGGCCGACCGTGGTCCTTACCGACCCACAAGGCACCATCATTTTCGCCGACCAAACGGATAACTATCGGGTCCGGCCGGAACCGGCGACCTTTTTGGAGGTGTTGGATGCCCACTGATTGCACTCGACTTGAGCATGTCGAGCTCACACGGGTCGATCAACGGCCGGTGTCCAGACGCGGCGCTCGGCGTGAACCCATCCATTTGAAGCGAACGATGGCCATTGCGTTGCTGGTGGGTACTTGGCTCACGTTCGTGAACCCGTACGATGTGCTCATCTCGGTGACATGGGACTGGGGCTTGGCGGGCAAGGTTCTGCTTAACGACCTGACGCCCTTCGTGGTGGCCAATCTGGGGCTGGTGTCCCACAGCGCCAACGACCGATCCCAGGCAGATATCAGCTAATCCTCGGGCGCGGCTGGCGGGACCACCGACGTGGCGCTTCGCCCCATGGGCCGCCCCAGTCGCCATCGATGCCAACGGGACAACCACGTCAGGACGCGTTCCGGGGCATGATCCCGTTTCCACGCGCCGGCGGCGTACTTGTTGGCTTCGGAGAAACTGGGATAGACATGAATCGTAGCCAGGAGTTTATTCAGCCCCAGTCCATGGCGCATGGCGGTGACGAACTCGGTTAGCATCTCCGCGCTGTGGCGGCCGACAATGGTCGCCCCCAAGACACGGTCTTTACCCGGCACCGTGAGGACTTTCACAACCCCCTCCGCCGCGTCGTCGGCAATGGCCCGATCCAGATCCGCCAAGTCGTAGGTGGTCAGTTCGTATGGGATCCCTTGCGCGCGCGCTTCACGCTCGTTGAGCCCAACCCGCGCCACCTCCGGGTCGACATACGTACACCGGGGAATCACCGAATAATCCACTCGGAAGCGTCGCAGTCCGCGAAACAGGGCATTGACCGTCGCGAACCACGCCTGATGAGCGCTGACATGGGTGAATTGGTAGGGCCCCACCACATCACCGCACGCCAGAATATTCGGGTAGCGGGTTTGCAGATACTCGTTCACGTCGATCGCGCCTTGCCCTGCCGTGGTGATGCCGAGTTGCTCCAGCCCCAGCCCTTCGGTGTTGGGCCCTCGCCCCACCGCCACCAGGATGCGATCGAATGGAAGCGCGACGGACTCATTCCCATGCTCGCACACCAATACGTGGCCGCGCCCGGACGCCTGAACCGCGACCGCCCGATAACCCAAACGAACGTCGATACCCTCTTGCCGAAACGTTCGCTCGACCCGCTCGGCAATATCGCCATCTTCTTGGGGTAGCAGTTGGTCCCCCATTTCCACTTGCACCACCCGACTGCCCAGGCGAGCGAACGCCTGCGCCAACTCACAGCCGATGGGTCCGCCGCCAAGCACCAACAAACGCTCCGGCAACTCGCGGAGCGCCCACAAATTGTCCGAAGTCAGGTAAGGCACATCGGCCAGTCCCGGAATGGGCGGCACCACCGGCCGCGCGCCCGTGGCCAGAATGATGTTACGGGTGCGAATGACCTGTCCGTTCACTTCCACGGTATAGGGCGAGGTGACGCGCGCAGCGCCCTGAATCACATCCACACCCAGTCCGATGTAGCGCTCAGGCGAATCGTGTGGTTCGATCTGGCGAACCACACGCTCTACCCGCGTCATGACGTCGCGAAAATCGAAATCGACCTTTGCGCTACGAATCCCCAACGCTTCCGCGTGGCGCGCCTGGTGGACAAAGCGGGCGGTTCGAATCAGGGCCTTGGACGGTACGCACCCGGTATTGAGACAATCCCCGCCCATTCGGTGCCGTTCGATCAAGCTCACTTGGGCTTTTAACGTGGCCGCGATATAGGCCGAGACCAAACCCGCCGAACCCGCTCCGATCACCACCAGGTTTCTATCAAACGCCCGCGGCCGCGGCCAGCGGTGATACAAGCGCCGCCGGCGTAGCCTATTGACCAGCCAACGGGCGAAGAAAGGAAACACGCCCAGGAGTGCGAACGAGATCCAAAGCGAAGGCGAGAGCACATCACCGAAACTGCCGACGGCACCGAGCTGGGTCCCGGCGTTGACGTAAACCACCGTAGCCGGGAGCATCCCCACCTGACTGACCCAATAAAACGTAACCATCCGCAGTGGCGTCAGTCCCATCAGCAGGTTGATGACAAAGAACGGAAAGACCGGCACCAGTCGCAAGGCGAACAAATAAAATGCGCCGTCCTGGTTAACACCGCGCTCCACTGCCTGCCACCGGTCGGGCAAACGTTGCTTGATACGGTCGCGAAACAGCCCCCGGGCCACCAGAAAGGCCGCCGTCGCACCGACAGTGGAGGCGAACGAGACCAGCACCGTGCCGAACAGCACCCCGAACAAAGCGCCGCCGGCCAGCGTCATCACGGTCGCCCCCGGAAGCGAAAGCGCAGTCACGGCCACATAAAAAACGAAATAGGCCGTCGCGCTGGCCACCGGATGGACCCGGACCCACTGCTCCAATGACACACGCTGGGCTAGGAGGTAATCGAGAGTCAGGTAGCGCCCCAGGTCCAGAGCGAAAAACAAGACAATACAACCGCCAATCGCAAGCGCCAGTAGCCATCGACCAAATTGCCTCACGAGGTCCTACTCCGCGCTGAAATAAATGTTGCGGTACCGTCCGACACCCTGCCCGCCCGCGTTGTCACAATCGGTCATAATCGCCACGCCGTCGATCTGCTCGATGCTCATGTTGAAGTAGCGTCGAAAATCGGCCCGCACGTCCCGCCGCTCGGTATACCAGCCATCGGTGCTCGCCGAGGGGCCGGAACGTACGGCCACCATCATGGCCTGGTCGGTGAAGGCGTTCGGCCAATGACGACCGGCCGGTTCACTGCCCGTCCACGCGTAGTTGATCGCCCGCGTTCGCCAGATCCGCCAGCCGTCGCCATAGACCACGTAAACCCGGGCGGCATAGTCATCGCCGCCCTTGGTCTGCTCATCAAGCCCCTCAAAGGGTTGATCCACCCGCCAAGACCAGTTCAACACCGGCGTTTTGCGAAGATCGACCCGCTGACGAAGATACAAGGCTGATGCGCTGGCGTCGCATTGCGCGAGTAAGGTTCCGGGCAACTCATCCTCTCCGGCAAGACGATAAACCGTCTGCCCGGCAAACGAACGCACGCCCCAACGTGAGAGATCTTCCGGCACGAAGCGTCCCAGCACAACGGATCGGGCATCCTCGCTGGCCCTCGGCCCGGTGGAGAGCAGCATGCTCACCAGCACGCACAGGCAGAGCCTTGCCGCCCACCACCGAATCACGTCAGCGCCCCACCACAACTGCTACCTTGCCCGGCTGTACAGCCGTAACAATGATCCGCCACTGCAATGCGCTTGCCGGTCAGGTCGCCGTCCAGCAAGTCCCGCAGGTGCGTCCGACAGCCACCCAGCGGTATGCCCAGCATCTGATTGAAATCACAGTCATAGAGGTAGCCGAGGTAATCGACGCTGATCAGATCCCGGCACATCACCTGCTCAAGATTCTCCGGCCGATGTGCGGCACGCAAAAGCCCCATGTATGCCTGAAATTCCCCGCGCGAGATCAACCAACTGCCGAAACGCTGTATGGGCATGTTGGCCAGGGTAAACAAGTGATTAAAGCGAACACCGTAATCGCGCTCCAAACGGAGTTGATATTGCCCCTCCAAATCCGACTGCGGCGGCGGAAGACTCGGCCCCACCGGGTTATACACCAGATTCAAGGTCAGCCCCGAGTCCGGTTCGCCGTAGCCCAAAGCATTCAACTGCCGCAGTCCGGCAATGCTTCGTTCAAAAACGCCCGGGCCACGCTGCCGATCGACGTTCTCGGGGCCGTAACAAGGTAGCGAAGCGACGACCTCCACCGCGTGGGCCGCCAGAAACTCCGCAACCCACTCGTATCCGTCGGTGACCAGGATCGTCGGATTGCAGCGGTCCATGATGTGCATCCCCTGGCGCCGCGCCGCGATAACCAGCGTTCGGAAGTCAGGGTTCATTTCCGGCGAGCCACCGGTCAAATCAAGGGTTCTCACGTGATATCGCCGGGCCACACCCAGAGCCAACGCCATGGTGTCCCAGTCCATCAATTCGCGTCGTTTCGGTCCTGCGCCGACGTGGCAATGGACACAGGCCAAATTGCACAGATAACCCAGGTTCATCTGCAGCACGGTGGGGCATCGTCGCCGCAATGGCGGAAAGTCCGAATCAACGAGGTGCGGTAAGGTGTCGTGCATCTAGCCTCCGTCTCCGCCTGTCCCATTATTCAGCGTAATCAAACTGACGATCCTCCAACTGAATTGTGCGGCTTGGCTGTAAAAACCAAGACCGCATAAACGCAACATGCCTTGCAGATCCGGGCCAAAGCAACTGCCGAGCACGCCCTGTCCGTGCCAAATGATGTGACCGGATGGCGAACAACTGAAAAGAAAAATTCATTGCCGGCGACTGGCGAAGCCTTGCGCCATGTACTAGAGATATTACTCGGGGTTAAAGCCAGAATGCCCGCAGCCAACCGTCCCCAGGTCGGATCAACTTTGGGCAAATCACAGATAAGTCATCAGTACTGAACGACGCAACGGATTCGCGTCTCGACATTTCATGGGAGCTCACGGAATGAGATATCACCCCTTCCAAGTCCTGTGCGGATTATTATTCGCATGCGCCGCCTTTTGGCCCGCCGTCTCATTGGCCTCGCTGTATAACACGGTGGACGATGCTACGTTTCGTCAATTGATCGAAGAATTCAAGGCCGACCCGACCATCATCGCCCGGGATCGCGATCTCAGCAAAAAACTAACCACTGAGCAGATCGACACCCTCACCCGCGAGCTCGGGTTGGAACCGTTCACCTGGGTTTATGCCCAAACCGTAAAGGGCCGTGAGGCACCGGACCTACTGCAACATGACACGGATGACATCAGCGTCATGGCGGTTCGGGCCGGAAAACTCGTCCCCATTCCCTTCCAGATCGACGAAAGAGATCAAGCCGGCTGGGTTTACGTGGAAGGAATCTCCGAAGAAGAGATTGAGGGCACGGCGGGAAAACTGGATGAGAACGACGATATCGTTTTTATGTACCGCGATACCGGCCAAGAGCGTTATGACGCCGCAACCATGAAGCTGGCCAGCGGAAAAATCGCAAAAGAGCTCACACTGGAGTTCAACGGTAAGAAACGATACGCCTACCTGGTGACCGGATCCGACCAACGCAGCAATGCGGTCTATACCGAGTTCGACGAAGAAACTCTGACGTTCGTCGGCAATTTCCATAGCTTCCGGTCAAGCCCCGACAACATGCTGATATTCGAGAATTACCAAGCGAACGCCGGGCCCACACCGGAACATCGCGTGCTCGACACGGTTTTTCTGGATTTATCCACCGGGGTCATCACCCGCTGGCCGCGGGTCTCCGTCGGGCTTCAAAACATCGAAGCGCGGTTGATGGGCGTCAAACACGGGCCGGTTCGGGAAGTTTTGCTGCTTTCTATTCGAGTTGTGGTGGCGGGCATCCCGGTGTTCTTCATCCGCAGCGACATGACCCTGTATGACGAAGGTATCGCGCTGCCGGTCAAACTGTCCATTCCCGGGGGCGAAATCCTCACGCGGATTCTCAATCGACCCATCATCGACATCGGCCTGGACATGAACGAGCTCACCGGGGGCCGTTTCTCCGCCGCCATCAATCCCACCGGGCAGTACAGCACCATCGACGGCAAAATTGACGCGGTCGAAGAACAACTCGCCATTAACGTACCCGATGAAAACTGGATGTGGCTGGAATCGGGTCGGGGTTTTGACGTCATGCTGAAAATTCTTATTCCACCCGATTGGCCGGTGGAAGCAGAACTGTATTACGAAGACGACCCCGAACCGGAAAAGTCATTTGAGGTTGAAGACTTCCCAGGCGCCTATCCGCGCATGGGCGTGCGGGTCACC
>JAXHTV010000038.1 GCA_034189865.1 Pseudomonadota bacterium
TCTATCAAAACAAAATAACTCTTATCCCGTTTTTACTCCACCCCCTGGCGCGCCCCCCCCGGGGGCGCCCTCGACAGCTTCACAACAATCATCACGTCGCCCACGGTCAGGAGAGCCACACATGAGCGAAACCAGACACACCCGTTTGTTGATCCTGGGTTCCGGACCCGCTGGTTACACCGCAGCGGTCTATGCCGCCCGTGCCAATCTCAACCCCGTCCTCATCACGGGTATTCAAATGGGCGGTCAGCTCACGACCACGACGGATGTCGACAACTGGCCTGGCGCGGAAGAAGGACTCCAGGGCCCGGCGTTGATGGAGCAGATGAAAGCCCACGCCGAGCGATTCGAAACCGAAGTGATCTTCGATCACATCCACACCGCAGACCTCACATCGCGGCCATTTCGGCTGGAAGGCGACAGCGGCATCTACACCTGTGATGCGTTGATTATCGCCACCGGGGCCAGCGCTCGATATCTGGGACTGCCTTCCGAGGAAGCCTTTATGGGCAAAGGGGTGTCGGCCTGCGCCACTTGCGACGGCTTCTTCTACCGCGGCCAGGCAGTGGCTGTCATCGGCGGTGGTAACACGGCGGTCGAAGAGGCCTTGTACTTGGCCAACATTGCCGACCACGTCACTGTCGTTCACCGGCGCGACGCTTTTCGTGCCGAGAAAATCATGCAGGACAAATTGTTCGAACGGGAAAAGGAAGGCAAAGTCACCATTTGCTGGAACCACGTGCTGGACGAAGTCCTCGGGGACGACAGTGGCGTAACCGGCATACGACTGCGAAACACCCAAGACGAGACGACCACCGAACTGCCCGTCAAAGGAGCCTTTATCGCCATCGGACATCGCCCCAACACCGATCTATTCGAGGGCCAACTGGAGATGTCCGGCGGGTACATCAAGGTACGTAGCGGTCTGGGTGGAAACGCCACCGCCACCAGCATCCCCGGCGTGTTCGCCTCCGGCGATGTCATGGACCACGTGTACCGGCAGGCGATCACTTCGGCGGGATCCGGTTGCATGGCCGCCTTGGATGCCGAACGCTATCTCGACGACTTGGCCAAATAGATTGCGGTGAGTAGATCACAAGGGGTGCGCGAGCACCCCTTGTTATTCGCATAACATTTCTATATTTTTGGAAATATGGAAAAGAAAAGCGCACTGGCGGCACTGTCGGCATTGGCACAAACCCACCGGCTCGATGTTTTTCGTTATCTTGTGGAAATCGGCCCAACCGGAGCCCCGGCCGGACAGATCAGCGAAGCCCTACGGCTACCGAATGCTACGCTCTCATTTCATCTTGCCAGCCTGCGTCAGGCGGGACTGGTCACTTACTCTCGCCAGGGCCGAAGCCTGGTTTATCGCACCGAGTTCGGCACCATGAACGATCTCATACAGTATCTGACGGCGCACTGTTGTGGCGGTAAACCAGAAACCTGCGTCGGAACCGAACCGGCACTCCAGCCGACATCGTCAGAGCACCGACCCCACGAGGCGCCCCGATGAACCTACCCGTTCACGTCTTGATTCTGTGTACCGGCAATTCGGCCCGCAGCATCCTCTCAGAAGCCATTCTTAACCACATCGGGAGCGGTCGTTTTCTGGCCATGAGCGCCGGCAGTCACCCCACCGGCAAAGTGAACCCCTTGGCATTGTCCGTCCTGGAAGAACAAGACATGGAAACGGCGGGTTTTCGAAGCAAATCCTGGGATGAATTCACCGGAGAAAACGCGCCCCCGATCGATCTCGTCATCACCGTGTGCGACAACGCCGCGGGCGAGACATGCCCGGTTTGGAGCGGGCAACCGATCAAAATCCACTGGGGTCTTCCGGACCCGGCCGCTGTCGAAGGCGACCATTCGCAGCGTTTGGCGGCCTTTCGGGAAACCTTTGACACACTCACCCGGCGCATGGAGCGTATGACGGCATTGCCCATCGAAACACTCTCTCCATCCGCGCTCAAAGACGCGCTGGAAGCCATCGCCGAGGGAGAACTCCCCGCATGAAGCCGGTCACCTCCGCCGATCAGGGGGCATCCTGCCCCACCAAACCGGCCTTGGGCCGATTCGAGCAGTATTTGTCAGTATGGGTGGCGCTCGCCATCGCGGTCGGCACCTTTCTGGGAAGCCAGTTCCCAGGGCTATTTCGGATGCTCAGCAGCGTCGAAATCGCCCAAGTGAATATCTGTGTGGCCGTGCTGATCTGGGCGATGATTTATCCCATGATGGTCAAAGTCGACCTGCGATCGCTTCGGCATGTCGGAGATAAACCCAAGGGTCTGGTGGTCACGCTGGTGGTCAACTGGCTGATCAAGCCGTTCACCATGGCCGCACTTGGCGTCCTGTTTTTTGAATATCTCTTTGCGGGTTGGGTCAGCCCCGAAGATGCCGATCAGTACATCGCCGGCATGATACTTCTGGGGGTCGCACCGTGTACCGCCATGGTGTTCGTATGGAGCCAGCTGACAAAAGGCGACGCCTCCTACACCTTGGTCCAAGTGGCGGTGAATGATCTCATTATGGTGTTCGCATTCGCGCCCATCGCGGCGTTATTACTCGGCGTCACCGACGTTTTCGTACCTTGGCAAACCCTAATCTGGTCCGTCATTCTCTACGTCGTGCTGCCTTTGGTTGCGGGATCCCTCACCCGCAGCGCCTTACTCAGACGCGGCGGCGAAAGTCGCCTGGAGAACTTTAACCAGCGAATAAAACCGATCACCATCGTTGCCTTGGTGGCCATGGTTGGCCTGCTGTTCGGCTTCCAAGGGCATCGGCTGCTGACCCAACCCGTGGTGATCGTTTTGATCGCCATCCCGCTGGTTCTGCAAACCTTTGGCATATTCGCCTTAGCCTACGCCTGGAGCCGATACTGGCGTCTGCCGGCCAGTATCGCCGCGCCCGCGGCATTGATCGGCACATCCAACTTTTTCGAGTTGGCGGTCGCCGTTGCCATCAGCCTGTATGGTTTGAATTCCGGCGCGGCGCTCGCCACGGTGGTGGGTGTGCTGGTGGAAGTACCGGTGATGCTGGCGTTGGTGCGTATCGTCAACCAAACGCGCCGTTGGTTTCCGGCCGAGACACGCACTGCGGCCTAGCTTGGCAGCCCATCCTACGAGCTCACGCACCTCGGGACCCGTTCGCGTTACAATGCGGCCATCGCTAACCACCGCTTCGAGGAACGATTGATGGCTGCAACACTGGTTCTTATCCGCCATGGCCAGTCGGCATGGAACGCACAAAACCGCTTCACCGGATGGGTGGATGTTCCCCTGACGGAAGCCGGTTGGAAAGAAGCGGAAATGGCCGGCCACAAACTGGCCAATTATCGTTTTGACGCGGCATTTACCTCTCACTTGCAGCGGGCCATCTGCACGCTACAGGTCGTGCTCCGGGAGAACCAGTCCGGGAATACTCCCATCTTCATCCCGGCCGACAACACCGTACCGCGAGAGAGCTACCAACCGCGCGATGGTGAGTTCCCGGTTCACATGCACATCACCGCGCTGGCAGAACGCCACTACGGCGACCTGCAGGGGCTAAACAAAGACGAGGTGAAAAGCAAACACGGAGAGGAGCAGTTCAAAAAATGGCGACGGGGCTTCGACACACCACCGCCGAACGGCGAAAGTCTCAAAGACACCTGCGAGCGGGTTCGCCCTTATTTTGAATCCCACATCCGGCCACGCCTGAACGACAATCAAACCTTACTGATCTCAGCTCACGGCAATTCGTTACGGGCTCTGACTAAAGACTTGGAAGGCATTTCCGACGAAGAAATAGTGGGCCTGGAAATTCCCACGGGTGTCCCGATCGTCTACACGCTCGATGCGACCGACAGCGGGATCACAATCAAAAACAAGGAAGTATTCCCGCACGATTGATCATGGGTCGCCGAACCGCTCGGGCGGTGCAGACACGGCAAGCCGTGCCTGCACCGCCTCAACCGCGTCGGATGGTGCCCCGGATATCCATCAGATGGGTAACGCCAAGGGCACGATGTACTGATCATGTTCCGTTAAGTCGGTGACGGGATAGCCCGTAACCCGCTCGATCTCCCGAATTGCCTCGGTGATGTGTGCAGGCTTCTCCGCAGTCAGCACAAACCAAAGATTATATTCGCGATCACCTGAACAGCAGCGGACGACGGCCTGGTATTGAGCGAGTTGCTCCGCAATTTCTTCTAATTCCGACTCCGGCACCCACATGGCCGCCAAAGTCCTGACCTCGTCGACACGAGCAGACTCATACAACGGTCCGAAACGGCTGATACCACCTTGCTGCAACAAGCGTTCGACCCGAAAGGCGATTTCGTCTTCCGACATGCCCAGATCGTCGCCAAGCACAGCAAAAGGTCGGTCCGTGGAAGGAATGCCGAGGGTGAGTCGCGCCATGAGCGCCTGATCATAAGCATGCATTGCGCCCCTCTCCAAGCGTTGGTTAAGCCACTACCAAAAACCAACCCATCGGTTTCAAGGCTGGCCTCTCAGCGAGCGGCAACCACCGCAGCGCGGCAGCCACCACACACTTAATACTTTTTATTATGGTTGCTAATCAACGATGAGGCCAGTGACAAGACGCCGCACGGCCCGATCACTTGATTGAGGTCGGCCAACGGCGGCGAGAATCAGCAAATACGGGGGAGCTGCTCACCACTGGGAAGGTCCAAAATGCGAGAGCCACCGATACGACTGCGGAGATGTACCCGCCCGCCCGGTCCGGTGACCCGGCCGACCAGAGTCGCGCCCGCCCCCAGCGGCTCGTTTCGGAGCGCCACAAGGGTTTGATCAACATGCGAGGCGGGCACGACAATCACCATCCGCCCCTCGCAGGCCACATGAAAAGGGTCCAAACCCAGAATTTCGCAGGCCGCGGCGACATCCGAACGGACGGGTACATCCGCTTCGTCAATTTGCAGATCAAACCGTGACTGCTGCGCCAACTCGTTCAATGCGGCGGCCAGCCCCCCGCGAGTCAAATCGCGAAGGCAGTGGACCGGAACATCAGCGTCCAGCAGAGTTCCAACCAGCCCATGCAGCGAGGCGGCATCACTGGTCACCGTGGTCTCAAAACGCAAATCCTCCCGCTCGGCCATAATCGCAATGCCATGTCGCCCCACATCACCACTGACGATCAACACGTCGCCCGCCTGGATCTGATCGGGGTGAATGCGTAACCCCTCGGTCACCCGACCCAGCCCGGTGGTATTGATGAAAATTCCGTCACCGGTACCCCGCTCCACCACTTTGGTATCGCCGGTGACAATCCGCACACCCGCCGAATCCGCTGCCGCCCGCAGGGACTGCAAAACCCGCCACAAGGTATCCATGGGCAGGCCTTCCTCCAGGATCAACGACACACTGAGTGCCACGGGCATGGCACCAGCCATGGCCAAGTCGTTCACGGTGCCATGCACGGCCAACGAGCCGATATCGCCACCCGGAAAGAACAGCGGTGTCACCACGAACGCGTCGGTGGTCATCGCCACACGATCCGCCGGTGAGGGCAATACCGCAGCATCGTGGATACCCGCGCCGGATGGTTCACACAGCGTCGGCACAATCAACCGCTCCAGCAACTGCCGCATGAGACGACCGCCACCGCCGTGCGCCAACAAAACGTGGGGATAGTCCTCGATGGGAATCGGGCAAATCAGTTCGGTCGACATATCACACCGGAAATTGTTCTGCGTGCCGATAGCGGAAATAGGCCGCACAGGCACCTTCCGAGGACACCATCGGCGCACCAAGCGGCTTATCCGGCGTGCAGGCACGGCCAAAAGCCGGGCACTCGAAAGGCTTGCGAACGCCTCTTAAGATTTCACCGGCCAGGCACAGATCGCTCTCGCGGTTCTGCGCCTGCCATCCGGGGAATCGCGTGTCGGAATCGAAGCGACGGTAGTTCGGATTAAGCCCCAAGCCACTGTCGGGCAATTCGCCCATGCCCCGCCAGCGTTGAGAGACAGGCTCAAAAACACGCTCAATGAGCGCTCTTGCAGCAGGGTTGCCGGCCCGGCTCACCACCCGCGCATATTGATTCTCCACGCGATAATCGCCGGATTCCAGTTGTCGTAAACAGGCGTGGAGCCCTTGGAGAATATCCACCGGTTCGAAACCCGTCACCACAATCGGCACCCGAAATTGTGCTGCCAGCGGCTCATAATCGGCATACCCCATCACCGTGCACACGTGGCCCGCCGCCAAAAAGCCCTGCACGCGATTGTCCGGTGCGCCAAGAATTGCCGCCATCGCCGGCGGCACCCGCACGTGGGCGGGAAGCACGAAGAAATTGTCCAAACCCCAAGCCTCAGCCCGCACGATCGCCGCGGCGGTAGCCGGGGCTGTCGTCTCGAATCCCACGGCGAGAAAAACCACATCGCGCTTCGGTTCCTTGCGCGCGAGCTCCACAGCATCCAGCGGCGAGTAGACCATACGGACATCGCCACCGGATGCCTTACATGCCAGCAAGTCTGTTCGGCTGCCGGGCACCCGGAGCATGTCGCCGAACGAACACAGCGTCACCCCCGGTCGACTGGCAAGATCGATCGCCCGATCAATCACGTCAACCGGCGTGACGCACACCGGGCAGCCGGGTCCGTGAATCAGGCTCACCGCTTGAGGCAGTAAGGTATCCAAACCGTATTTCACGATGGCATGGGTTTGACCGCCGCATATTTCCATCACGGCCCAAGGCCGGGTCACGACACGCTCGATGGCCGAGATCAGTTTTCGAACCGCCGCCCCATCCCGGAATTCGTCTACGTACCTCATCCCTCGCTCCCGGCGGCACCCAGTTGCGCAAGATCGGCCAGGATTTGCTGCGCTTCGGATTCATCGATCACGCCAATGGCTAATCCAGCGTGGACCAACACATAGTGGCCCACCTCCGCTTCCGGCACACAGGCCAAGGAGACAGAACGCTGTACACCGCCGAAATCGACTCGACCTTCCCGAAAAACGGGATCGTCACTCATGATTTCCGCCAAACGGCCGGGAACTGCCAGACACATGGGCTAATCTCCTACCAGCGCCCGGGCGTGAGCGACCGTCGCCTGCCCCAAAGAAAGACCGCCATCGTTTGGCGGGACGCGTTGCGGCCACCAAACACCCATACCGGCCCTGCGCAGCCGCTCGGCCGTCATCCGCAACAGCAACGCGTTCTGAAAACAGCCGCCGGTTAGCACCACCCGATCCATCGCCATCATTTTTGCCCCTTCGACCACCAGCTCCGCCAAAGCCTTGTGAAAAGCGGCCGCGATTTCACCGATCGGCCGGCCGGAATCCACATCCTGCATCAACTGATCCACCAGCGGCGCCCAATTCGCGACCCACGGCGCGGTGTCGGTCTGCTGCATCGTCGGCAACGGATAAGCCGCCACCTCCTCATAACCGGTGGCGGCATACTGCAAGGCGGTCGCCGCCTCACCCTCGAAACTGGTCACCTGGGACAAACCGCCCAGACTGGCGACGGCATCGAACAGGCGACCGACGCTGGTGGTCCAGGGGCAATTCAAACCGCGATCCAACATTTGCGCCAACACGACGCGCTGGTGCTCGGGAAAATACTGAAAAAACGGCAAATCCAGAGCGCGAAAACGGTCGGGATAACACTCGGCCAACAGCCCGGCGGCGACCCGTCGGGGTTCACGCGCGGACACCTCGCCGCCCGGCAAACGAAACGCCCGCAAATGACCGACGCGCCGGGATTCGATCCGGTTGGCACACAGAAACTCGCCGCCCCACAGTCGACCATCCTCACCCAGCCCCGTGCCGTCCCAGCAAACCCCAAGTACCGATCCGGTTAACCCGTGCTCAGCCAAACAAGCCGCCACGTGGGCATGGTGGTGCTGTACGGAAATCAGCGGTAAATGGCGGGGACGGGCATAGCGACGGCCATACTCGGACGAGCGATAGTCCGGATGCTTATCGCACGCCACGCGCTCGACGCGGATGTCATACAACGCCCGTAGACCGTCCAAATTATCGCGGAATGCCTCATCCGCCAGCGTGCTGGTCAGATCACCGACATGCTGCCCCACAATCGCCTGCCCGTCCAAAGTCAACGCGATGGTGTTCTTGAGATGCCCCCCCATGGCCAGAACCTTCGGCCCTTTGCCCTGGGTCGGTGTCAGCGGTAACGAGATCGGGGCAAAACCCCGCGCACCGCGGAGCATCATCGGCGCCCCCATCACCACCCGTAATACCGAGTCTTCGATTGGCCGGCGTATGGGACGATCATGTACCAGGAATCGATCAGCCACTTGCCCCAGACGCGATATCGCTTCAGCCTCGTCGATGCAGATCGGCTCGCCGGAGAGATTTCCGCTGGTGGCCACCAGCGGAAACCCGAGCTCTTGCATCATCAGATGATGAAGCGGCGTGTAAGGCAGCATCGCGCCGATTTCCGGGTTGCCGGGTGCAACGCCCTCTGCCAGTGGATCGCCACTCGAAAGGCGACTGAGAATCACGATCGGCGCTTGCGGAGACGTCAATAACACCGCCTCCCGCTCGCCGACTCGACAGGTCGCGCGAGCAGACTCGAGATCGGGAAACATCACCGCCAAGGGTTTGGCCGGACGCCGCTTTCGCTCGCGCAGGCGCCCCACCGCCAAATCGTTACGGGCATCGACCATGAGATGAAACCCGCCCAAGCCTTTCACGGCCACGATACCGCCCCGGCTCACCCAGTCGCAGGCCTGAAGCAAGGCGGAATGTCGCGTCGCCAAGGAATTTCCGCTGGTATCCCACAGCGCCAGTTGGGGGCCGCAATCAGGACACGCATTGGGCTGGGCGTGAAAACGACGATCTTGCGGATCATGGTATTCCGCATCGCACGCGGCACACATGGAAAAGCGCTCCATGCTGGTATTTCCGCGGTCGTACGGCAGGCGGTGAATGATGGATAAGCGCGGACCGCAATGGGTGCAGTTGGTGAACGGATACTGGTATCGGCGGTTGCTCGGATCCGTGATCTCAGCCAAGCAGTCGGGGCACGTCGCCAGATCGGGTAAAACCCCAACACGCCGCTCACCGGAGGCATCGCTATCGCGAATGGTGAAACCGAGCTCGCCGGTTAAGGGAAGGTTTTGGCGCTCCAGCCGATCGATCCGCGCCATGGGCGGCAAATCTCGTTGCAGCGCTCGGAGGAATTGATCGATCTGCTGAAGAGCCCCTTCGATTTCGATGCAGACACCATCGCTCGCGTTTTGCACCCAGCCCGCGAGCTCCAGCCGGTGGGCAAGGCGATGCACAAAGGGACGGAAACCGACGCCTTGAACCAATCCACCAATCCGCAAACACAATCGGACGGATAGTTGATCAGGACTTGTCGCGTAAATTGAATCGGAACCCATCGCTGGTTCCCCTAAGCAGCGTTATGCCGCATCGCAGGCATTTCAAGAAAATAGCGCTATCCGAAGGTCGGGACAAGCGATATTGACAGCGCCAATCGGTTTGGACAACGCCCGGCGGTTGACCGGATCGACGTTCAATTCGGCCGGTCGCGTTGCCGCATCCAGGATTGAATCTGATCAAAACGGAATACGGGACCTTGACGACAGTCGATATCAGGACCCAAAGGACATGGCTGCGGCAGCCCCTGAACATGCGGGAACGTGCGGGCAAACGAGAGCAGCAGTTGGTCATCGGGCAGATCCTGGGCCTTCAGGGCCAACACAGCGTAGCGCATCATCAACTCGGGTCCACAGATAAACGCCACCGTGTCCGATCCCGACAAACGAAGTTTTCTGATCAAGTGATTGACCACGCCGACGTGGCCTCGCCAACTCGGCCCACCGAAATCCACCGTGATTTGGACATCCATAAAAGGACGCCGCTCCCAAGCGATAATTTCATCCCGGTACAGGATGTCCTCCGGGTGCCGCATGCCATAGAGTAAATGAAGGCCACGATACGCTTGATGATTCCGATAAATCTCGACGATCAATGGCCTTAACGCACTAATCCCCAGCCCGCCGGCGACCAACACCACCGATTTGCCTCGCGCGCGGTCCAAAGGCCAAGCCGATCCGAAAGGACCGCGGATCTGCAGCTCGTCGCCTTCCGCCAGCCGGATCAGCGCACGGTGAGACTCATCTTCAGCGCGAATGGTATGCATCAGCACGCCATCATCTTCTCGCCCGCTCAGCACGGCCGGGATTTCCACCCCGTCGTTGAGGCTGAGCAGGTTAAACTGCCCCGGTTCGATGCCGATGGGCGAGACGCCCGGCGCCGGCCGCAAACGCAGGCTCACCACATCGCCCGTGCCCGTCTCCTCGCGCCGTTTTACCACTCGATAGACGGCTGAGTTCACCGTTGGATCTCCGAATCGGCTGCAATCAAAGGTTATTCTGCCCGGGCATGTCCGTAGATGTCGACGATACGGAGTCGGGAGGATTCAATTCGGTGAGCCATGACCCGAACCAGCTCAGACAGAATGTTATAACCCACCTGATAATCACTCTCCATCAACTCACGCAGACATTTGGCATCCATTCGAATGGCCCACACGGCCTCACGCGCCACGGCGTCAAAGTGCCATCGATACGGTGGAATAAACCACGACCAACCCAGGCTGTCGCCCGCGCTCAGGGTTTCGATCGGGGCCATCGCCACTTCCGTCGCCGGTGTTTTGATTTCCACCCGCCCTTTGATGATCAAGTAAAAGGCATCGGCCTCGTCACCCTGGCGGAGCAGGTATTCGCCCTCGGTGAACGCCCGCTCTCCGGCGCATGCCTGCAACTGCTCTCGTTGGTGCTCGTTAAGCCCGGAAAAATACGGTTGTTCGGAAAGATAGGATGCAATACTCATAGGCTACCCTCTGATCGCGACCTTGCGCTTGCTTGAGCCGTCAGGGCGAATTCGCCGTGGCGACCGATAGCGCCATATTCTCCCGACGCGTTGGGGCGAAGCCTGACCCAGATCAACCGGCCACCGTTCAACGATAGTCGATGGAATCGTCTTGTGCCTCGCGCTCCCAACGATCAGCCAGGCGCGCGATTCGTTGACGCATCATCAGCAACGCACCGATCACGACACCCACAACGGCCACCATACCGGCCACGTCCCACCAGTTTGGCTCCCGCATAAACGATTGCAGACGGCCGCCAAACAGCGCAATCAACAAAATCCCGGGGATCAAACCGATGGCGCTGCCGACCATGTAATCCCGAAAACTCATGTGCGAGGCACCCGCAGCCATGTTGGTCAAACTGAAAGGTGCCACCGGAAAGATATCCACGATCACCATCGTGAGCACGCCGCGATGGGAGAGAAACCGATTGACCCGGTCCAGGCGTGTACCCGTGAAAGCGCGCATGGTGTCGTAGCCCAGATAGCGTCCCATTTCGTAGTTAACTGCCGCTCCCACCAGCGATCCCGCGTAAGCGAATGCAACGCCTTTCCAAAACCCGAAAGCCACCGCGGTGGCGATGATGAGCAAGCTCAGGGGAAAAACCACAATGCAACCCAGCACGTAAATCAACACCACCAGCAAAAACGCAAACGGGCTCTGTTTAACGAGCTGGGCCCAAATGATGAGTTGATCGACGCTCAGGCGGTCGGCCAGCGGTGTCCAGCGCCAGATGAGAAACAACGACAACAACACAACCCCCGCCGCCAGGGTGGACCCGATGATCTTCCGACGATCAAAATGTGGACTGTGCGACATACCGTTTAATGAAGAGAAATCCCAATCATCCCCAATGCCGACCGCCGGGCGGACACCGTTGGACGGGCAACGGCTCGCAACGCTCTGGCGTGAAACAACCGACAGGCCGGTAGATGAAGCATGCCCGCCCGCGGCTGTCGTCTCGAAAATCGGCCCCCAAGAATCAGGCGCGGCCTATTATTACCAGTTCCGCTAAGAGCCGTCACCCGCAAAATTGCGCTTCAATACGCCAATACTGCGACCTGCGTATTGCAGGTCCACGCAGGCGCGGTATGCTAGTGGCAGCGATCAATCAACTTCCCGGAGGCCAGCCCATCAACACCCACGTTCTTTGGCCGCCGGACATCGACCCGCTCACCACAGCCCGGCGTGATGCGCTGATTGAACACATTCGTTCCCCCTTTATCGATCACCTCCGCAGCCTGAATCTGGCCTCACAACTCGTCGATCAACTCGCCGATGTCTATTTGCCGCTGGCGGCCTGGATCGACCAACGGCGTCAGCTGCGACAAGACACCCTGATCGTCGGTGTCAACGGCGCACAAGGGTCGGGAAAGTCGACCCTCTGCGAGCTACTCCGGCTCACCCTCTCCATCGGGTTCAACCGACGGGTTGTTTGCCTGTCCATCGACGACATTTACAAAACGAAACAAACTCGGCGGCAGATGGCCCAGGATGTCCATCCATTGTTTCAAACGCGTGGCGTTCCAGGGACGCACGATGTGCCATTGGGCCTCGCCACCTTGCGCGCCTTGCGCGCCGGGACACTCCCCGAACCGCTGTCCATCCCGCGATTCGACAAGGCCCAAGATGATCGAGCCGAACCGGATTCCTGGCCCGTGGTAACAGGCAACGCCGACATCGTGCTGTTCGAGGGCTGGTGCGTGGGCGCGCGACCCCAACCGGAAGATGCCTTGATCGATCCGGTGAATGCGCTGGAGGCCGCCGAAGACCCCGACACGGTTTGGCGCCGCGAAGTGAATCGCGCGCTGGCCGGAGAATACGCTGAGCTTTTCGCCGAACTGGATGCGCTGGTGATGCTTCGGGTGCCGGATTTCGAGAGCATCTTTCGTTGGCGGCGCCAGCAGGAACAAGCCCTAAGCCGACGCATGAGCGAGCCCGAACTGCGCCGTTTCATCATGCATTACGAACGCCTGACCCGATACATGCTCGATGAAATTCCCACGCGGGCCGATTTGGTGTTGCAGTTAAATAGAGACCACCGGATTGAAACCGTCACGGCAAAAACCGCACAATCGACGGGTTAACCCCGGATTAATCACCCCCTCAACACAATCCATAACACGCGTGATCAAACTCATCATTTTTACCGATTTGGACGGCACCTTGCTGGATCACCATGACTATAGCTTTGAACCCGCGCGCGCGGCCCTGGAGCGCATCCGCGCCGCCGGATTCCCGCTTATCATCAACTCCAGTAAGACCTTGGCGGAGATCGTCAGCATCCGTTCGGCGCTGCAAAACACCGATCCGTTCATCGTCGAAAACGGGGGCGCCATCGTGAGCCCGCCCGGCATGTGCCCCGACGCTTCCCGGCCGTATGTCATCGAAACGCTTGGCGCCGATCACGAAACGATTCGTCGTGTGTTGCAGTCCCTTCGCGCCGACGAAGGGTTTCGCTTCAGAGGAATGAGCGATATGACTACCAGCGAGGTCGCGGAGTTGACCGGCCTTTCGCTGGATGAGGCCGCCAAGGCCAAGGATCGGCTGTGTTCCGAACCTCTCGTATGGGAAGACTCACAAGCCGCTCGAGTGCGTTTCACCGCGCTAATCGAAGCGCAACATCTACGCCTGGTCCAAGGCGGCCGATTTCTGCACGTGATGGGCGATACCGACAAAGCCATCGCCATGGAAAAACTCACGGCCCGATACCGCGAGAGCGAACCGGACAAAGAGATCATCACCGTCGCTCTGGGCGATTCCCCGAATGACTCGGCCATGCTGGATGTCGCAGATATCGCGGTGGTTATCCCCGCAGCCAACGGCACCCAGTTAAAACCCGGTGCCCGGGAGGTGATCTATCCGTCGGCACCCGGCCCGACGGGCTGGAACCAGGCGATGAACCCACTACTGGACCGTTTCGGAGCTTGATATGGGAGATTTTCACCAAGGTCGTATCATCACCACGCTGCACCGCCTGACGGATCGGCCGACCGCCGATTTGGAACAGGAGCTGTGCGATTTTTCGCAACAGCGCCCCATGTCGTTGATCCTGCCCTCGCTTTACTCCGAGCTGGAAGGCCCTGCCCTCCAGCACATTATCGATGAACTCAGCCAGGTGCCCTACCTCAACGAGATCGTCATTGGCCTGGACCGGGCGAACGAAGACCAGTTCCGCCATGCGCGTCAATATTTCGGAAAGCTGCCCCAGCACGTGAGAATTCTGTGGCAGGACGGCCCCCGCCTGCGGGCGCTGGATAGTCTGTTGGAGTCTCACGGCCTCGCGCCCTCCGCCCCGGGCAAAGGGCGAAACGTGTGGTACTGCTACGGTTATGCCTTGGCATCCAAGCGTGGCGAAGCGATCGCGCTCCACGATTGCGATATTCTCACTTACAACCGGGACATGCTGGCACGCCTGCTCTATCCGGTTGCCAACCCGAACATGGATTATCATTTTTGCAAAGGCTACTACTACCGGGTCTCTAACGGCCGGCTACACGGGCGGGTCAATCGCTTGCTGGTCGCCCCCCTGCTGGCGGCCATGGATAAAGTGATCGGCCCGGCCCATTACCTGGAGTACCTTTCCAGTTTCCGCTACGCGTTGGCCGGCGAGTTTGCCACCCGCACCGATGTGGTTCGGCACATTCGTATTCCCAGCGACTGGGGCTTGGAAATCGGGGTGCTGTCGGAGGTTTACCGCAACTACTCCACACGCCGGATCTGTCAGGTTGAAATCGCCGACAGTTACGACCACAAACACCAATCGCTCTCACCCCAGGATGCTCAGGCCGGGCTGTCCAAAATGAGCACGGACATTGCCAAAGCCATTTACCGGAAACTGGCCACGCACGGCATTGTTTTCAGTGAGGGAACCTTCCGCACCATCAAGGCCACCTACTATCGAACTGCCTTGGATATGCTGGAACACTATGCCGCCGACGCCGTGATCAATGGCTTGACCATGGATCGACACGCTGAAGAGCAAGCGATTGAATTGTTTGCCCAAAACATCATGCGCGCCGGCGAATCGTTCATGGCCAACCCTATGGAAACGCCGTTCATGCCCAGTTGGGAGCGGGTGATCAGTGCCGTGCCCGACATCCTCGAACAACTGCACGAAGCGGTAGAACTGGACAACCAGTAAGGAGTGTTTCGAATGCAGCGTGAATCCTGGCTTCGACAGATCGGGTTTGCCGTGGCGATCGTGGTGGGCGGCTTCGGTCTTCCGTCGCCCGCTTATGCCGCCTCGGCTGAGGAAATCGACATTGGCGTGGACGCCGCCCTGGTTCGATTTGATGAAACCGTCTTGGGTGGCGGCGAATTTCTCAAACGCGCCAAGGGCGTTTTGGTGTTTCCGAAAGTTATCAAAGCCGGCATGGGCGTTGGCGGCGAATATGGCGAAGGCGCCTTGCGAGTCGACGGCAAAACCGTCGACTATTACAACACCGCCTCGGCGTCTATCGGGTTTCAGTTGGGCGCGCAAACCAAGACCCTCATCATCGTTTTTCTGAGCGACGCCGCACTTCGGGATTTCCGCAACAGCGAGGGTTGGCGAGCCGGTGTGGATGGCTCCATTGCCATCGCTGAATGGGGTGCCGGGGAAGATATCAGCACCGCCACCATTAAAGATCCGGTGATCGGATTCGTCTTCGGCAACAAAGGTTTGATGTATAACTTGACACTCGAGGGGTCCAAATTCACCAAAATCGCGCGCTAGCCGGTCGGTGGATTGAACATATGCCGACAAGCAAGCGGCGGTCGGTCACAACCAGAGGTCTTTCAATCAGATGTATATCGCCATGAATCGGTTCAAAATCGTGCCCGGCCAGGAGGAGGCATTCGTGCAGGTTTGGCGGGAGCGCGAAACCTACCTCGATACCGTCCCGGGTTTTCGCGAATTCCATTTGCTGCGCGGACCCTCGGAAGAGGATCACACGTTGTTTGCCTCCCATTCGACCTGGGATTCGCGGGAAGCGTTCGAAAACTGGACGCGCTCGGAGGCGTTCCGGAAAGCGCATCGTTCAGCCGGGTCGGCCAAGGAGATATATCTCGGACCGCCAAAGTTTGAGGGATTTGAAACGGTCCTTTAGCCCGAATCGTGCGGGCCGGTCACCGGCCCCACGCAAGCCGGGGACGGCCTCAACGCCACTATCGGATGCACACCCCAATCCAACCCCTGATCACTCTGTTGGTGATCTGCCTGTTGACACTCGCCAGCCACCCGGCTCGGAGCGGCGACAATCCGGGTGCCGACGAACTGGCCAACTATGCCTTCGCCAATTATTTGGGTACGGGCATCTATAGCGTTGCCGGACGCGCAGTACAAGTCTATCGCCTGCCCATTGCCGTCAATCTGCGCGAGGAAACGCCGGACCGGTTGGGTTACAAATTGCGTTTGCCGCTCACGTTAGGATTTTTTGATTTCAAAGCGGAAGATCTGATCGACGAAGGGCTCCCCGACGATGTCGCCACGGTCACCTTCGTGCCGGGGTTAGAAGCCGTCTACACCGCACTGCCCGGCTGGGAGATTAAACCATTTGTCGATTTCGGGCTGGCGCGAAACTTATCTGGAGGAGAAGACGCCTACCTCTACGGCTTGGGCGCTCGACACCAATACCGTTTTCGCTGGCGAAGGCAAGATTGGACGTACGGCAATGCCCTTTACTTTGCCGGTAACCGCGGGGTCGACTCGGGCGCGGTGGACAACTTCGGTGCGTTCGAAACGGGCTTGGCTTGGGACCTCCCCTGGTATGTTCGGGTCGGCAAACGGCGATGGGCGGCCAATGTCTATCTGGCCAACTACGTCTATCTGGGCGACCTGGAACTGGTTCGCACGTCGCTCGATCCGGTAACCGTCGACACCCTATGGGAAGTCGGAACCACCATCGGAACCCGCCGCGTGCTCAGACTGTGGTTCATCGACATGCCCCGCGTCGGGATCGGCGTGCGTTTCGGTGACGACTTCAGCGCATTGCGCATCGTCCTGGGCATGCCGTTCTGATGCACTCCGGATTACCCAACCGCCACGTGCCGGAGAATCCAGTTGACCAAGCCGATTTAGTCTAGTCACAACCAGTCTACAAACGCCGCCCCGACGCCGATACGGTGGACAGACTCGTCATAGTCGAGCAGGCTTTCGCCGTAACCGTTGAAATACTGAACATAGCCACGCAACCGCCCCCGAATGGGAAACGCCCAATCCAACTGCACCGCGCCACGGTTATCCTCGGATTCCAGATTGTTTCTTACCATGAGCCCGAACACATGATCCTGCCAACGATAGTAAGCCCAGATTTCGCCGTTACCGAGGTAGTCCTCGATGTCCGGGTTATCGTCGGCTTCGACATCCACCGCAAGGCGATACCACGGCTTGAAAATCAATCCAAAGTTGTTCCGTTCAATGCCTACCAGCGCGTAAATCCGGTTCCAGCTTCGCGACAAGGGCTCGCTGCGGCCGTTTGATTGGTGGTTTAAACTCAAACCCAGCAAGCGCGCCCGAAAGCCCATAAACTGATAGTCGGTTCGAAACGTCAATAACAACTCAGGCTCGTAATTGGATTCGCGAAACGGCGATGAATCATCGAAGTCGTAAGCCTGCCAATAGGACACCTGGGTATAAGCCACCCACACATCGCCATTGTCGCCGAATGCGTCGTCCCAGACCTTCGCCTTTAAGCTGACTTGGAATTTCACTTCGAAACGATCGAGCTCGACGTCGGGATCGACCGCGGCTATCGGCGCTTCGTTGGGACGGGCATTGTAGGTGAACGGCAATACGTAGTTGGCCCGATAGGGCCGAAGCACGAACGGATCTTGCTCATGGGCCTGATCCAAATCCCACTGAGCGGCTAATATGGACGGATAGGTGACCACCGGGGCATCGCCCGTTTCGGGAGCAACCGCCCGCGGCGCAGTCCGCAGCTGATCATCGCTCGGATCAACCGCCGGGTTGGGGGTGGACGTTGCGACCGGACCCGTTTCCAGTTCCGCCGCGCCTAGGCAACCGCAAAACAACATCACCCCCAAGCCGAAGACGGATACTAAACGCACCTGATTAACTCCTCATACCGGGCGAGATCATGGAACGGGAAAAGCCGACCGTGCACCAGATGAGAAAAGCGACCCGATACGCGACGGCCAAGGATGGCGATACTGCCATCGGCTTCGTCCCGCCGTCAAAAACGCGCAAAATCCATCGAGTGTGATCACAAAAGCGTCATCAAACCGGCGGTTTACCGAACGGTATCAACTAGGCACAATCAAGCGTGATCGTGACGGAACCGCCTTTCCGCTAGACGATGCGGCCACACAACCCGGTTCGAGCAGAGATACGCCATGGACAGATTGAAACGATCCACGTTCCTTCGAGCAACCACTGCCATCGCCATCCTATTGTATTGGCTGGCGTTCCCGATCCAGGCAGCCGAATCTGAACCCTCGCAGCCCAGTCCCGAACAAGTCAGTGGCCTCATCGATACGCTCCAAGATCCCGATAAGCGAGAAGCGCTGATCTCGCAACTCGAGGTGTTGTTGGCGGCGGAAGAAGAAAGTCAGCCGGACTTGGCGGCACTGCCGCAGATGTTTTTCGGTGGACTATCGGCCTCGCCACGAGTCGGCCAGCTTTGGGACCGCATCGCCGACTGGTCGGAGCGCATCGCCGACACGTTCAATTTAATCGGAACCATCCCGGGCGCGTTAATGACCGCATGGGAAAAAGCACAAGACCCGCGCACACTGCGCCAGTGGGCACGGTCGGTGGGCCTGATTCTGGGTGTTTTGCTGGCAGGTTGGGTCATCCAAGGTATTTTATTTCGCATGGTGATCGGCCCGATTCACCGGCTGGAATCCCGGCCAACGACACCATGGTTTACCGGCTTGGTGATTCCCATCATCGGCCGCCTGGGCCTTCGACTGATACCCGTTGCCGCATTCGGTGGCGTGGCATATGGGCTCTTATCGCTGACCGGGCCTTCACAGCGAATGGGTGTGATTATTCTGCTGCTGGTCAATGCTTATCTCCTGGCTGGCGTCGTCACCCGCTTGGGGCGCGCCATCGCGGAGCCGGACGTCGAGCATCTGCGACTCGTGCCCCTCAACAACGAAGGTGCTCAGTACGTCTGCATTTGGATTCGCCGTATGGCTTTTGTGGCCATCTATGGTTTCACGGCCATCAAGGTCGCCGCTTTGTTGACCCTGCCGGAAAACGTCGGGCTGCTGATGCAGAGCGTCGTCGGCCTGATTCTCACCGCCATGGCTGTGGTGTTGATCCTGCAAAACCGGGAACCGGTCAGCGCGTGGATTCGGGGCGATTCCGAAACGCATGACACCATGCAAATCGTCCGCAATCGGTTGGCCGCTACCTGGCACGTCGTTGCCCTGATCTACGTAATCCTCGTGTTCGTCGTGTGGATGTTGCAAATCGAGGGCGGCTTCCTGTTTCTGACCCGCGCCGCGATCATCACCATCGTGGTGCCCGCAATCGCCCGCCTGGTGGTCATCGTTGCCGACCGGATCATCGACCGCGGAATCCAACTTAACGATGATCTGCGGGCTCGCTATCCCCTCTTAGAGAGCCGAGTCAACCGCTACATCCCGGCCGGAAAGCGACTGATACACACCTTCATCGGTGCCGTCGCCGTCGTAATCATTCTGGATGCCTGGGGAACCGGTCTGATCGGATGGCTCTCCTCCGATTCAGGCCAGGTCGTCATCGCTCGGCTGATCACCATCGGCGTGCTGATTATCGTCGCCCAGATCATCTGGGAGATCGTCAATGTCTTTATTGAACGGGCGTTGGAAGAGAACGGTGATGCCGTATACAAAACGCGCCGCGACCGGGTCCGTATCGCCACCTTGTTGCCGCTGTTTCGGCATGTGATTCGGGTGGTTCTCATCGGCCTGGTGGTATTGATCTCGCTCTCCGAACTGGGGATCAACATCGCCCCACTCCTGGCCGCAGCCGGTGTCTTGGGCTTGGCGGTGGGTTTCGGCGCTCAGACGCTGGTCAAGGACATCATCAACGGCGTTTTTATTCTGCTGGAAGACGGCATCGCCGTGGACGACATCGTGGACGTCGGCAACGGGCACGCCGGTGTGGTGGAGTCTATGTCCATCCGCACGGTCACACTCCGTGACTTGGGCGGAACGGTGCATGTCATCCCGTTTGGCGAAGTCACCAGCATTAAAAACCTCACCCGGGAATTTGCCTTTGCTTTGCTGGATGTCGGCGTCGCCTATCGTGAAGATCTCAACGAGGTGATCGCAACCCTGAAGGAGGTCGCCGAGGGGCTTTGCCAGGATCCGGAGTTCCAAAACGATATTTTGGAACCCTTGGAGGTGCTGGGTCTGGATGAATTTGGCGACTCGGCGCTCATCGTGAAAGTCCGACTGAAAACACTTCCCGCCAAGCAATGGCGAGTCAAACGCGAATACAACGCCCGCATCAAAGAAGCCTTCGATGCCAAAGGTATCGAGATACCGTTCCCTCACCACACCATCTACTTCGGAGAGGACAAGAGTGGAAAGGCGCCCCCGGCCTTTGTTGAGCTGCTGGCACAAAACGATGAGACCACTTGAGTCCACGTGCCACCGGGAAATGAAACGGATACCGTCAGAATGAATGAAATCGATTACACCAAAGGCCGCCTGCTGCCTTTGTTCGACAGTTTGATGGACGCTTTG
>JAXHTV010000039.1 GCA_034189865.1 Pseudomonadota bacterium
AGTGGGACAATGTCCGCCGCATCGTCGAGATGTTGGACTACCATCCGGCCCCGCCGGCTTCGGCGTCCACGGCGCTGGCGTTGGTTCTGAAGGAGGGCGCAGCCGGCACCGTCGCCGCCGGTTTGCAGTTCAAATACACCCCGCCGGAAGGCGGTGCCCCGGTGATCTTTGAGACCCTGGAAGACCTGGAAGCGGATGCGCAATTAAACGACCTGCGCCCCCGGGATTACGATCGTAATCCCTCGTCGCTTTCCGGCAGCCGATTGCAGCTCGAAGGCGCCATTGATCAGCTTAAAACCGGCGACCCGGTGGTGTTGGAGGATACCCGAAGCGGGGCCTTGCGGGCCTACCGAATTCAAGGTGTGGTGACCTCTGATGACGCCACCCAAATCGACCTCTCGCCCCGCCTCTGGAACGGCTTTGTGGCCGGTCATACGCTCATCCACGTGGTCCCCAAAGATCGGCTCGACCCGCAAGGGCCGGTCCACGCCGGACAAGAGGTCGAAATCGACCGGCAACTGCGGCTGACCGACGTGCCCGCCAGCCTCCTTCCGGGGCAAGTGGTATGGATCAGCGATGGCAAGAACCGATATTTTCGCCGCGTCCAAAGTATTCGCGAGCGGGCGCTGATTTTCGATACCTCGCTGGGCCGGCTCGCGGTCGCACAAGCCACGGTTTCGCCAGTGGTGCACGGCTCGGTTACGCGGGTGGTGGACAGAACCACCGCCGATGGCGGGGACGTGGTAGTGCTCCTGATGGCGGGAGACTGGTCGCGGCTGGGCGGGAGCGCAGTGGCCGATGTCTGCCGCGGGCCCGATGATCGTCAGTCCGTCGTGAGCTATTCGGTCATGGCCGCCAATTATCACCGACCGGAGGTGGAACATGAGTGGGCCGGCTATACCGAGTTGCGCGTGTCGCTGGCCGATGCGCCGGCCGATTGCCAGCTCGTCAATCCGCAGGCCTTGCTGGTGCCGCCAGCCGGGTCCGGTGCCTGGGCCACCGACACCTACCTGGAGAAGGTCGACGGGCACCTGCCGCCCACGCTGACCGTCGCCATCCCGAAGAAAACCGCTGCCGGTGATGTGGCCGTGGTGATGCGGGGCGGGCAAATGGCCTGGGGGCGTTTGTCTCACGTGGCCATTGACGAGCAAACGGAGCAGGCTCAGTTCACCGCGGCCGACGGCTGGCAAGACCGGGGCGGCGCAGACTACTTTCTGGCCGATACCCGCATCTATTCGCATTTCGCTGAGGTTTGCCGTCCGGTGGGCTGGCAGCAGAACGAGGCGCCACTCAGCGGTCGTCGTATTCCCCTGGATTCCGTGCCGGCGGGCCTCAAGCGAGGCCGCGCCGTTGTGGTTTCCCATCAAACCGATTCCGCGGTAGCGCTCAGTACCCGCGTGAGTGCCGTCGACACGGTGCACAAGGAAATCGAGCTGGCCGACGCCTTGCCCAGCGGGTTGACCTACAGCAGCGCCCATCTGACTGCCAATGTGGTGACGGCCGGGCACGGACAGAGCTACGGCGAGAAGGTGTTGGGCAGCGGCCGCGCGACCGAGTCCAATCAGTCATTCTTGTTGGAAGTGGCGGGCGTATCGTTCGTCGCCGATGCCACCCAGGCCAGCGGCGTGCGGGCGGATATCGCGGTTCGCGTGGACGGGCGCGAGTGGAGCCAGGTTTCGAACCTGAACGATTCCCGCGCCGCCGATCATCATTACATCGTTCGCATGACCGAGGCCGGGTTCATCCGAATCCAATTTGGGGACGGTCGTAACGGCCGGCGTCTGCCGACCGGGACCAACAATGTGCGCGTGGCCTACCGTAAAGGCAGTGGTCTGCGGGGCAATATTCCCCCCGACGTGTTGACCAAGCCGGCCAAACCGCATCGCTTGGTTAAAGCGGTCCGGCAGCCTTTGGCGGCCACCGGCGGCAACGACATGGAAGGCGTGGCATCTTTGCGTTCACAGGCGCCGCGGAGCGTGTTGACGCTGGAACGGGCCGTCTCGGTGAGCGATTTCGGCCAGCTGGCCGCCAGCCAAAGCAGCGTATGGCAGGCCCGCGCATTCGAGCGTCCACCCATGGGGCGTCGCCGGGCGGTGATCGAGGTCGTGGTGGTTCCGGCCGGTGGAGGCGAGTTGGGGAGTCTGGCCACGACCCTCACCGACTATTTGCTTGCTCACGCGCTGCCGGGCGTGGATATCCGGGTCTTGCCCTATGAAACCGCAACCTTCGATCTGGACGTCCGGCTGACCGTCGACACCCAGGCGTATGATCCCGACACCGTGCGGGAGACGGTCAGCGCCGCGTTGGCCGCCCGTTTTGCGTTGCCCTCCCGGCGCTTGGGACAGGATCTTTTTCTCAGTGAGGTCTATCAGGTGGTCGAGGCGGTCGCCGGGGTGAGCCATTCCCAAGTTCGGATCGACGGTAACCCGAGTCTGCGTCGTCGCGTCGCCCACGAGCGGGAGGTCTTGGTGCTCGGTGAGCGGGTCGTCACGGTGAACCAGCCGGCCGTCACCGACATGGCCCGATCTTCGCGCAGCGTTCAACCATCCCTTACAACCGGGGTCCGGCGTTCCGTAGACCGCCGGTCGGTGTTCGGCATTCAAGGCGTCGGCGGCGTGTTCGGCCGCGCGCTGCGGCGGCAGGGGATTCGGACCATGGCAGATTTACAGGCATTGGACCCGAATGCCCGCGATTTCGGGATTCCCCACGGGCGTTTGTGGGAAATCAAAACCAAGGCGGCGTTGGTCGGTGAGTTTGCTATCGACGCCACTTGGTCCGCGGCCGTGCTGAATTTGACCTTGGCGCAGGCCGCCGATATGGAGGCCCCGGCGTTGGCGCGTTTGGCGGGTCGCAGCACTGAGGATGTGAACGCCTTACAAGCCGGGGCGCGCCGCATGCAGATGGTGCTGGATGATGAGCTGTTCCAAGGAATTCGACTGCAAGAGTTCGTCCGCGACACTGAGCGCAACGGACCGTGAGATAAGACGATGAAACACCCGAGAAGAGTGCCTATCCATGGCTGATCCCACCGGTACGCGCCAGCGACCCCAAACCCGTGCGGGAGCGCAGCTTTATGGGCTACTACCGGCGGTTTACCGGGATCGAGATAACGCCAGTCCGGAAGATACGGGTGATTTGGCGAAGTTTCTCGACGCCGCCGGGCTACTGCTGGATCAGATTCGGGCCACGCTGGATCAGCGGCTGGCCGACGCCTTTCCGGACAACCCACCGCAAGGCGAAGCCTGTCAGTCCTGGCTGTTGCCGTATTTTGCCCAATCGCTGGACGTGCGTTTGGTGTCCCCCGAGGCCGACGGTCAGCGCGACGAAGTGGCCTACGCCGTGCGTTGGCGTCAGCGCAAAGGCACTTTGGCGGTGGTGGAGCAAATCGCCCAGGCCGTCAGCCAGACCGAGGTGGAAATTCAGGAGGGCTGGCGGCGTGTGGCCATGACCGCCCGGATCGGCACCCCGGTATTACCGGCGGTGGCGTTCGGCGAGCCGGATGTGGCGCCCCGCACGCCGGCCGGCTTTGCCGCTCAACCCGGTTTGCCCGCCGTCACGGTGGATATGCGGCAGACCTCCGGGGCAATGCGGATTGACGACCGGTCTCACCCGATGGCTCGGATATCCCGCTTTGGCGACCAAACCGTGGTGTGGCGCCAAGCGCATCCGCGAGGCGCTCCTTGTCGGCCGAACAGCTACCAGGATGTGTCGCTGCGCACACCGGATATGCGCACGGCGTCCTGGCGCGAGGGTCACATGCATCCGCGCCGGATCTTGCTCTACGTGCCGCCCTGGCACGGCTTCTTCGACCCCGATTGGGCCAACCGGGCGGTGGGCGATGTCCAATTGTCCGATTTGCTCCCGCCGGATCAGCCGCCGGTGCTGGAAGATGTCATCGTCGATGGCACGCTGACGGTGGATGTGGACGATGCCGTGCTCCGCCGCTGCGCCGTCCGTGAGTTGGTGGTGGCCCGGGCGGCGGCGGAAGAGACACGGGTGATCACGGCTGAGGATTGCCTGTTCCAGCGGGTTCGGGTGAAACACGGCACGGCGCAGTTGGTCTATTGCACAGTCTTGGAAATCGCCGCGTTTGAGCGGGTTAACGCCAGCGACTGTTTGTTTGCCGGCCGGCTGATCATTGTCGGTTCCGATCGGCAAAGCTGTATTCGCTACTCGCGCATACCGCCCGATGCACCCCTGGGAAAACTGCGGCTGTATGCCGGCAGCGGCGAGACCAACACCCGGGACTTGCCGGTTTTCAATCAAACGCCGGTGTGTGAATCGCGCGATGACCGCCGGGTGCCGGGCTGGGAGCCGAGTCGCTTTGGCCAATCCGGTTGCGGCGTGTTGCACCCGGCCACCCCGGCGAGCATCGCCCGCGGCGCCGAGGATGGTGGTGAGATGGGGGCCTACCACCACCGCCACCATCGCCTGCGCGAAGACGCGGTTTTGGAAAAGCTTCACGACTACCTGCCGGTGGGGTTGGAGGCCGTCGTGATACCCGACGCGCATCTGCACCAGATTCCGCCGGGGGAAACAATAATAGTTGACGAGGACGGATCATGAAGACCCAGATTTCCCGGAACAGTCACCGGCCGGAACAGCGTTACGCCGGCGTGTACCAGCAACAAGGGCGGATGGTGACCGATGCGGACTGGAATGAGCTGATGGACATCGTCCGCGGTCAGCTTGAGGACGCGCTGGCGGATCTGGTTCAGCGGGGCACACCGCTCGAAGGTGGCGTGCTCATCAACGACGACCTCACCATTCGACCGGGGGTGGTGTACACCAGCGGGGGGCGGGCCATTTTGCCGGGCGTTGCCGACGTGGCGTACGGCGCCCAGCCCGATCTGCCTCGGGTACCGTCTTTACCCGATGGCGAACACGTGTTGTACGCCGATGTGTGGCAGCGCAGCGTGACGGCGCTGGAAGCGCCGGAGTTGGTTGATCCGGCCCTGCATGGTGCCGACACCACCACCCGAACCCAGACGCTGGTTCAGATTAAAGCCTGTCCGGCGACGATCGATCCGGAAAACCCGGCCGAGAACCCAAGCCGGGGCGATGCCCGATTGGACTTGGACCTGCGTGAGAGTACCTCTCGGCGCGACCCCTGCGATCCGTGTGCCCAAGTGACCAGCGACGCCGATACGGGGGTGGGGAATTATCTGTTTCGACTCGAAGTACACCAGGTGCACTGGAGCGGCGGTGCTGTGCCGGTGGTGGACGCGGTAACCCTGAAATGGTCGAGTGAGAACGGCTCGGAACAATGTCGGGCCGGGGACGAGCCGGTGGGCTTTGTCGGTGCCGAGTGGATCTATGAGTTCTACGACCACGACAGCGAGCGTCATTTGGGACGTCATTGGCTGAGCTCGGCCGCCTATCCGCGTATCGGGGTGTTGGTTGCGGACGGTTATCCCAATCCCGTCGATCATCCGGCGGATCGGCCGTTCGTCCGGCGTTGGGACGGTTACTGTGTGCTTCGCCGCAGCGGCTCGAGTTGGCATCTCATGGAAGGTCAGGAGCGGGGCAACGCCTTGAGCGTGGACCCGGTGGGCTTCGACGGCGGGGTCAACGATACGGTGAAGCTCAGCGACCAGTTGGAAGTCCACCTCACCCGCTTGACCTTGCGTTTGGAGCTTCAGAACCGCGTCTTTATGGCGGGTGATTACTGGTTGGCTCCGGTGCGTGAATTGACCCATCAGGCCGAAGGTGCCGACGGTGCGGTGTTGGTCGGCGGCGAACCCAGCGGCGTGGAACACCACTACCTGAAACTGGCCCGTGTGCAAATGGCCAGTGGCTTCCCCACGGCGGTGGCGCGTTTTGACAGTGACGCCGATCGGCGCCGGATGGAATTCCCGGCGCTGACGGCATTGCGGGCCCGGGATGTGGGGTTTGAAGAACGATGCAACGAGTTGTATCACGGCGCCGAGAATGTCCAGCAGGCCCTGGATGCGCTCTGCCAAATCAATGCCGCGGACATCAACTATAAGGTGCCGACCTGCCCCAGAGACCCGCGTGAGCCGCCCACGGTTCAGTCGCTACTGCGAGAGGCATTGCGTGGGCGTTGGCCGGATGGGGACCGGGACGGTAAAGAATCCGTCAAGGATGTGTTGGATGCCTTGTTGTGCGAACTGGACGCGGCCAAACTGCCGTTTTCCAACCCCTGTCCGACACGCTTCGGCACAGCCGACAACGTGCAGGACGCCTTGGCGGCCCTGTGTGAGATTCCGGCCTCGGAAATTAGTTATCAGCCTGATCCGTCCTGTGAATTGTCGGATCAACCGGACGTCACCAATGTGCAGGCGGCGCTGGATGCGCTCTGTGCCCGCCCGACGGGTGGGGGCGGCGGTTGCCGGGTGAGTGTCGGCGAACAGGGCGGGGAGTTTGCCACCGTCAATGAAGCTCTTAAAAAGTTACTGGACGAAGGCCATCGCGACCTGTGCCTGTGTCTGCTGCCGGGCGAGCACGCCGTGCAGGAACCCATCGAGATTTCCGTGGAGAATTTGCACCTGAGCATCACCGGGTGCGAATCATCGTCCAGTCGCCTGCAGTTCGGTTCCCACAGCCTGTCGCTTGAAGCGGGGTCGGTGAGTTTCAGTCGGCTGGGCATGGATCTGTCTGCGGTGCGCACACAAGCGGTGATCAAGGCCGAACAAATCAGCTTCGATGCCGTCACGGCATTCGGTTTTGTGGCAAAAACGCCGCTGCTCGTTCTGGATGCCAGCGATCATTTGCGCCTGAGCGATTCGCGGATCGAGGTGCATACGGCCAAGGCCTTCGAGTTGCCCAAGCAAATCTTGGCACCTTCAGGCGATTGGGTGCGCCTGTTCGACACGCCGGACGGCGCTGCGTTTCGCCGGCAAATCCTTCGGCCTTTAGGGGAAATGATCGCACTCCCGGCCAATCAGCGGCGGGCCATCGTCGATGAAATTTCGCGAAACGTCGAAGCTATGGCCAACGCGCTCAGTCCGCCGGAACGCGCGAGCTACGCGGGCTTTACCCAAGCCCTGGCCGCCCGTCGTCGACCGTCGCTGGAAACTTTGGTAAAGGTAACGGTATTGATTCGCCTGGCCGCCAGCGGCGCGCGCGTGGCGCCCGCGCTGGTGATTTCCAACCCCACGGGGGCGGCCTCCCTGACGGCCAACGAGATTTTGGGCATCACCGGTATTTACGGAACACCGGGCAACAGCGCACCGTCGCACAACGACATCAGCAAGCTGAAAGAACTGATTGAATCGGGTCAGGTGACGTTCGCCACCAGCGATCAGGATCTCCGGTTACACAACAATCGCTTCGGTCGCTTGTCCATTGCGGGCGAGTCCATGGAACAACTCGCCGGCGTGATTGCCGCGGGCGGGGGCGAAGTGACGGGGTTGTTCGCCACCGCCTACATCGCTGAGAATCGATTCCTCTTGCCCGGCAACAGCGTGATGGCCGGTGGACACAGTTGGAACGGCAATCGTTTCGAGTACGAAATGGGTTGGCCCGATTTGGGCCTGAACGCCGGTTTGGTGGTAGGAGAAAATGCCACCTACGTGGCCACTTGCGCCCGGCACAACGACGTTGTGCTCACCGACGCGACCCGGCGCTCGTCGGAGGCGGCGAATCTGGGTATTTCCATTAGCTCCTGATGGGGCGTGAATGCGAACTGTTGGAGGTAAGCGCGGATGTCCAAGCTGTGCCAAGCGCGAAGTGACTTGAACCGGCCGGGTGGGGCAACCCGAACGGTCAAGGCGTCTCGCAGCGGGGTCTATGGCAAAGGCCGCGAGCGGGTCCAACGCATCCTCGCCGAGGGTTTTCCGGATGGGGCACAAGCCCAACCCATCCGCCGGGGTGCTTCGGGAGGCGACGCACTTTTCCGCCAGCCACTGACGCCGGATCGTACCGGCGGAGTGATTCGCCCGTATCGGGTGGACGATACGGACCGCGAGTTTCTGGTCACTCCCCAAGCGAAGGGCGCGGAACCGTCATCCCAAGCCCAAACGCCAGTCGAGGCGGAAGAAGAAATCCCGGTCCAACGCAAAGCGGGTTCGTCATCCCAGCAGGGAGGAACGTTGAGCGGGGCGCAGGAAAGTAATGTCCGCTCGCTCGCGGCGGGCGGCGAGCCGCTCAATCAAACGACCCGGTCGTTTTTCGAACCCCGCATGGGCACGGATTTGGGTGATGTCAGGGTGCATGCCGACGCTCGCAGCGGGCAATTAGCCCAGCAACTGAACGCGCGGGCCTTCGCATATGGTCAACACGTGGTGTTCGCGCCGGGCGAGTATCAGCCGGAGTCTACGGCCGGGCGGCGACTGCTCGCCCATGAGTTGACCCATGTGCTTCAGCAGCGGGATGCCGAACCCGCGGCCCAACCCATACGCCGCGAGGTGGCCCATTGGTACTCACCCTGGCTGCAGGATTTTGAATACGGTTCGGGCAGTTCGTTCGTGCCCATTAACGTTGAGCTGGGCTCGGCGAGGGATGTGGATTCGGGTTGGACTCGCGATGCGACCAGCTCGGCACTGCTCGCCGGGGTAACGGCTCTGAGCGGTGCCATTATCAGCAAGCGACTGGGGGCGTGGTTCCTCGGCGCTGGGCTGGCCGCCTATTCCGCCTACGAAGGCGTCCACGTCGAGGAGCGGGTGTGGGGCAAATTGATCGATTTTCACGAGTGGTACGGCCGCTACCGCGTGAATGTCGTAACGGGCAATACCGTCGCGGTGGATTTCCACGGGGTCGGTCCCACGCAAACGACCCTGATGATTCCGTATTACTTCCAGGAGCGTGTGGCCGATGCCGACGGCAATTCCTTGTACGAGCATACGCGCTTTGAGATGAACATTCCCGGTGTGCCCGCGTTGCCGCCCGCCTTTCCCGAGCACAGCTACGGCGACTTCGATTGAGGGCGTGGCCGGACACGCGTTGTCACACACGCAGTGTGCTCGCTGCGATCGTCCCCGGGCTCCCACGCTATGGTCGGTGATCGGATCGGTTGAGGTTTGGCGCGTCGGCGTCGAGTCATGGGGTGGTCGGAACGACTTTGGCCCCAACCCCGGTGAGGTTGGGCCATTGGCGGAATCCATTCTGTATTGGAGGTCACGACGGTGGCTTTGAAGCTCATCGGTGCCGGATTCGGTCGCACCGGCACCATGTCGACATACACCGCTCTCAATCAGCTGGGGTTTCCTTGTTATCACATGGTGGAGGTGCTGGATAACAAGGAAAACGCTTCACATCTGGATTTTTGGCGCAAAGTGGCCAACGATCCGCCCGGTGTGCGGCATGACTGGGAGCAGGTCTTCTCGGGCTATACCGCGGCGGTCGATAACCCGGCCTGCTGTGTATGGCGCGAGCTGATGGCAGCTTATCCCGATGCCAAGGTCCTTCTGACGCTGCATCCTCGGGGTGCGGAGGCTTGGTACGAAAGTACCCTCGACACCATCTATTTCACAGAAACGATGTGGCAGTTCAAGGTGCTGGAGCTCTTCACGCCGTTCGGCCGCAAGATGGGAGAGATGTCTCGCAAGCTCATCTGGCAGCGTTCTCATCAAGGCACCATGCGCAGCCGAGACGAGGCCGTAGCCCATTACCAACGGCACATTGAGGACGTTAAGGCGTTCGTGCCGCCCGATCGGCTGCTGATCTTCTCGGTCGATCAGGGTTGGAAACCGCTGTGTGAGTTTCTCGGGGTTCCGGAGCCGGCCACGGCGTTTCCCAGTGTCAACGACCGGGCCGCTATCAAGGAAACAATCAAGGGTATCACCCGGGGCGCCTATGTGATCCTGGGGGTTGGGGCCTTGGCTCTGACAGCAGTCGCTTACGGCTTGGCTCGTTTGTTGTTCTGAACGGGCTTGGCGGGCGCCGACGCTAACCGGCAGCGCTTCTTGGCGCTTGATAGGGTCAACGGCGGCCCCGGCTTATCAGGCCGGGGCCGTGTTGATGCGAGATTCAGAGCTATTCGACGCGTTTGCTCACATGCGGTAAGCGCCGCTGTCGATTTCGCGCTGCAACTCGGCCGTTAACGGAACGTACTCGGTCGCTTTGGGCAACAGCACGTAGAGCGGTTCGGGGCAGTGGGCGACGTCGTAGCCTTCTTTTTTAAGGTCCGCCTTCTTGTATTTGAAGGTGCCCGTGGTGTCGATATTTTCCTTTACGCGCAAGAATATCGGCACGGCATAGGGCGGCAGGTTGTCGTGGAGGTGGACATATAATTTTGCGAAATCCAGGTGTTTTCCGGGTAGCGGCGTAATACTCGCCATCCCCGCTTTGCCATTGGTTTCCGGGATTTCCACGCCGTAGACTGCGCAATCCGCCACTTCCGGGACCGCCGCGATGATGTTCTCCACTTCGGTGGTGGATACGTTCTCGCCTTTCCAGCGGAAGGTGTCACCCAAGCGATCAACGAATTGATAGTGCGCACAACCGATACCACGCAACAAATCGCCGGTGTTGAACCAGGCGTCCCCTTTTTCGAACACATCGCGCAAAATGGCCGCCTCGGTCTTTTCTTTTTGTGTGTAACCGACGAAGGGCGTGCTTTCGGTGATCTTTCCGATTAACAGGCCGGGCTCCCCTTTTTCCACTTTGATACAGAAGCCATCCGCACGGCGCACGATTTCTTCGCGTTCACGATCGTATTTGATCAGTATGGCGCGACCGACGCCAACCGTATTGTCAAAGTTAAAAATATTGACGAACCCGGTATTTCCCTCGCTGGAACCATAAAATTCCAGAATGTGCGGAACTTTGAATCGTGTCTTGAATTCTTTCCAAATTCCCGGGCGCAAACCGTTCCCGAACATTTTCTTCAAGCTGTGTTGGCCATCCGTCGGTTGGGCGGGCTGGTTCAAGAGGTAGCGGCACATCTCTCCGACATAACCGAAGATTGTCGCTTGATACCGATTGATATCGTCCCAGAACTCCGAAGCGCTGAACCGTCGCCGAACCACCACCGCAGCGCCTGTTGCCACGATCGAGCCCCAGCACGCGATTAGGCCGGTTGCGTGATAAAGCGGCAGGGGCAGGTAGTAAATGTCTTTATCGGTGAGTTGCATCGCCACGTTGATTCCGGCGCCCGCGTTGCAATACCGGTTGTGGTCAGTCACTGCGGCCTTCGGCATGCCGGTTGTCCCGGAGGTATAAATGTAGACGTAATGATCTTCCCGGGTCAGCTCGTGTGAGTCGGGGAGATTGGTTGCCGGAAACTGCCGGCTTTCGGCGATGATGTTGTGGTAGTTCGTTGGCACCGCACCCGGATCGGCCTGTACGTCGGAATCGGCCACACCGAAAATCATGTCCTTTTCGATTTGAATGTCCGGGCGGATTTCATCAAAGGGTTCCACCAACTCCTCGCCGACAATCGCGGCGACGGGCGAGACCAGATTGATACTGTGCGCGAGGACCTTGCGGGTCTGCGAGGTGTTGAGCAACGCCGTGCAGGCTCCGGCCTTGGCGATGCCGACCAGCGAGATCAGAAACTCAGGGCGGTTGTGCATGTATAGGGCCACCACGTCGCCCCGTTTGACGCCTCTACTGTGTAAGTAGTGGGCGATCTTGTTGGCTTCTTGATTGAACTGGCTGTAGGTGAGGGTTCGGTCCTCGTAGTAAATCGCAATATTGTTGGGGAATCTCTCGACCGTGCGTTGGAACAGCAAGGGCATTGAATCATGCGGATCTTTATTTCTGATCGCTCGCACCGCTTTGAATATGGCGGGTAGCCTCACCATCAAATTGGGTAGCCGCGCGATCAGCTGGGTAGGGCGGATTAAGTCCGTATCGTTCATTTCTTTGCGTCTCCGTTGCTTGGTCTTGATCATCCGTGTCGTGCCTTAGCTTCAAGCCCTGGCACTGTGATATCGCTAAAAATCGGCGACTATACTAGTCGTTCAATGCCGCCATGGCGAGGCGGGGGCGTGTGGTCCGCACCCGCAAACAGACGCCGCCTCGAGCTTACGCTTGGGGGCAAGAAGGGACTCTGCCCTGCTGTTGCTTTAAATCAAAATTGAACCTTCTGGTCGATTTCGTCGCCGTTTTCGATGGTGATGCCCCGTAACCATTGCTCTTGTTTGATCTGTCCGGCGCGGACATGGATGTCGTAGGCTCCCGGTTTGAGCGTGAAGGTGGGGCCTCCGCCGGTGGCGCGGCCGATTTCTTCCTCCGAACCGGCGGGATAGACGCTAACCGCCAGATAGAGCTTTTTACCGTCCGGCCCGAAGGCCGTGACTTTGATTTTGCCCAGGGCGAAGCGCACCTGTTGTTCGATTTCATCGTCCGCCTGGAGCACGATGTTGCGTAGCCATTGGTCTTCCTTGATGGGCGAGCAGGTGACTTTGACATCGTATGCGCCCGGCAACAGCGTGAAGCGGTGCTTGGAACCGTTGTGTCTTAAAAGCTGTTCATCGGTTCCGGCGCTGTAGACCGTGGCCGAGGAGTAAAGGGCCTTTTCATTGCCATCCAGAGTGACGATGGTCAGCTGGCTTTGGGCAAAAACCACCTCCTTTTCAAGCTGCTCGCCACCCTCAAGGGTGAGACCGCGCAACCACTGCTGCGTTTTGGTGGGGCTGTGTGAAATCCGGATATCGTAAGTTCCGGCAGGCAGCGTAAAGACATGCTGGGAACCGTTATGCCTGAGAAGCTCTTCATCGGTTCCAGCCTGAAAGACGACGGCGGATGAATAAATGGCTTCGTTTTTTCCATCCACGCTTTTGACCTTTAACGTGGCGGGCGCGAACACGGCATCTTTTTCGGTCAGGCGGTTTTCCTCCACCGCCACATCGTCGAAAACGAGGGTTTGATCGAGACTGGAGTAGTGGACTTCGACCCGGTAACTACCGGCTGGTAGTGAATAGCGCTGGGCCCCGCCGGCGCTGGCGGCGATCTGCTTGCCGTCCTTGAACACCTTGACTGAGACGAAAAGGGGCTTTTGATTGATATCCAGGCCTCTGACGAGCAGGTTATGGGGCAACGCCGCCTTGACCACTTCGTTGAGAGCCGATTGGAGTTCCTCGGCGCTGTTGGCCGCAACCAACAACCCATCGGAGGGTTCGGTGATGCATTTGAGCTGATCCATGGCCTCGCCCGTGAGATCAAACCCTACCACATGGATTTTTGCCACCACCCCGGACGCCGCCAAATCCCTGGCCACTTGGCAGGGGTCGGCATCGCAGGATTCAATGCCATCGGTGACCAGAATAATCGTGTTGTGACCCTCGCGACCCTTGAACGTGTCGGCGACGCGCATAAGGGATGTGGCAATGGGGGTTTTGCCTTTGGGGGTGATGGATTCGATTTTCTCGATGAGAATCTTTTTGTTGAGCGGCTGGAGCGAAACCAGTTGCTCCACGTCCTGACAATCCCCTTGACGGCGGTGCCCATAGGCTGTGAGTCCCGCGGTGGTGGTGTCGGGCAGATTCTGGACCAAGTCAGTCATGACCTCTTTGGCGATTTCTATTTTGGTTTTGCCTTGCACCTGCCCCCACATGGAGCCGGAACCATCCAGAATGAACATGAGGGCGCCGGAATCATCGGCGGCCGCGGCCGAGCTTGAAGATGCTTCCGGTTCTGCCTGGGCAAGTATTGCGTCCGCCGAAACGGTTGCCGCATCGGCCTGAGGGGGGCTGGCGAACCCCGTGCTGGTGAGCAGGCATAGACCGATCAGCCAAACCAGGAAAAGAGTCTTGTTTAGTAGTGTCCCCAGAATTTTCATGATCCTTGTCCTTAGCTTCTCTTGAGCCCAGAGGGCGGTCCTTAAAAACCATGCGGGTCGCGCTACGCGTCAGACAGGATCCGCGCGACATCCACGATTCCCCGGTGTCCGGTTCGGCATGCCCCAACCCGACGTACTACCACCCATAATACAAAAAGGGCGAAAGCGATTATGCGTGATGAAATCAATCCTCCGATCGGTCCACAAGGCGGCCGGATTGATCCACAGCACCTGCACGCCGACGAACCCATTCAATGGCGTCATCGGGGCACCTGAGTTGGGCAAGACTGGAATAACCGGCTTCAGAAGTAGGACGCCGATGGGTCAAACGGGCAGCGGGTTGTTCGCCGGATGCGGACTAAAAGTGCGGCGATGCCGCGTCTCTTGGTGGGTATTGTTCGCTTGTGATGGCGGCCGCTACCGGTCAGCGGCGGTTGTTTGTTCGCTCAGTGGCGGGGTTGCCCCCACGCCGCTTCGCTGGGCGGCGTAGGGGCGGGTGCCACGCATCAGGCCAGATCGAAACGATCGGCGTTCATCACCTTGGTCCAGGCGGCGACGAAGTCCTGAACGAATTTTTGCTTGTTGTCATCCTGTGCATAGACTTCGGCATAGGCGCGGAGGACGGAGTTGGAGCCGAATACCAGATCCACTCGCGTCGCCGTCCATTTCACCGCATCCGTCTGGCGATCGCGGATTTCATACAGGTGATTGCCCGTCGGCTTCCATGTGTAACCCATGTCCGTGAGATTCACGAAGAAGTCGTTGGTCAACACACCGACACGATCGGTGAACACGCCATGTGGGGTGCCGCCGTGGTTGGTGCCCAGCACACGCATACCACCGATGAGCGCCGTCATCTCGGGCGCGGTCAGCCCCATGAGTTGTGTGCGGTCGAGCAGCAGCTCTTCCGCGCTCACGGCATAGTCTTGCTTGAGCCAGTTGCGGTACCCGTCGTGGACGGGTTCCAGTACATCGAATGCCTCGGCATCGGTCATCTCGTCCGTTGCGTCCCCACGACCGGGCGAGAACGGAACGCTTATCTCAAACCCCGCCGCTTTGGCGGCTTGCTCCACGCCGAGGTTTCCTGCCAGCACAATCACATCCGCGATGCTGGCGCCACTGTCGGCCGCAATCGGTTCCAGCACCGCCAGTACCTTGGCGAGGCGGGTGGGCTCGTTGCCTTGCCAGTCTTTTTGTGGTGACAGCCGAATGCGCGCACCGTTGGCGCCGCCACGGCAATCCGAACCACGGAACGTTCTGGCACTGTCCCAGGCGGTGGCGACCATCTCGCCGATACTCAAACCGCTGTCAGCGATTTTGCGCTTAAGGGCTTGAACATCGTAGTCGGTGCGCCCGGCTGGAATCGGGTCCTGCCAGATCAGGTCTTCGGCGGGCACATCGGGACCGATGTAGCGTGCCTTCGGCCCCATGTCGCGATGGGTCAACTTGAACCAAGCCCGTGCGAAGACTTCGGAGAAGTAGGCCGGGTCGTTGTAAAAGCGCTCGGCGATCTTGCGATAGTCCGGGTCCATTTTCATGGCCATGTCGGCATCGGTCATGATCGGGTTGTGGCGTATCGAAGGGTCTTCCGCATCAACCGGCTTGTCTTCTTCCTTAATATTGATGGGCTCCCACTGCCAAGCACCGGCGGGGCTTTTTTTGAGTTCCCACTCGTGGTTGAGCAGGAGCTGAAAATAACCGTTGTCCCACTGTGTGGGGTGGGTTGTCCACGCGCCTTCGATCCCGCTGGTCACGGCGTCTTTGCCGATGCCTCGGCTGGTTTTGTTGATCCAGCCCAGACCTTGTTCTTCCACGTCGGCTGCTTCCGGGTCGGGCCCCAACTCCGCTGCGTTACCATTGCCATGACATTTGCCGACGGTGTGTCCACCGGCGGTTAGCGCCACCGTTTCCTCGTCGTTCATCGCCATGCGGGCAAAGGTTTCACGCACTTCCTGCGCGCTTTTGAGCGGATCGGGCTTGCCGTCCACGCCTTCCGGGTTGACATAAATGAGCCCCATTTGCACCGCCGCCAGCGGATTTTCCAGCGATTGCGGGTTGGCGTCGTTGTCGTAACGCTCTCGCCCCAGCCATTCCTTTTCGGAACCCCAGTAGATGTCTTTCTCCGGATGCCAGATGTCTTCCCGGCCGAAAGCGAACCCGAAGGTTTTCAGTCCCATCGACTCATACGCAATGGTGCCGGCATAGGCGATCAGATCCGCCCAACTGAGCGCGTTGCCGTATTTCTTTTTGATGGGCCAAAGCAGGCGGCGCGCCTTGTCCAGATTTCCGTTGTCCGGCCAGGAATTGATGGGCGCAAAGCGCTGGTTGCCGGTTGCGGCGCCGCCGCGACCGTCCGCGGCGCGATAGGTGCCGGCGGCATGCCAAGACATGCGAATCATCAGGCCACCGTAGTGCCCCCAGTCCGCCGGCCACCAGGGCTGGCTGTCTGTCATCAGCGCGTGCAGGTCTTTCTTGAGCGCAGCCACGTCAAGCTGCTTAAGCGCTTCGCGATAGTCGAAGTCCGGCGCCATGGGATTCGTCTTGCGATCGTGCTGATGCAAAATGTCGAGGTTGAGCGCTTTGGGCCACCAATCCATGTTGGACATGCCGCGCTCAGTGACACCGCCGTGCATCACCGGACACTTTTTCTCGGACATCATCTACGCTCCTGTTGTCATCGGGGGTTGTGACTTTCGCCAGCTAAGTGTTTAGCTCATCGGCCAACATAATGTCCGCCATATTCGGTGTTTCATCAAACCGTTTATTTTTATCTTATTGATCGATATTTTAGATCAATGCAGGCGGCGGAGCGTTTAGAGCCAGAGGCGCAATCCGCCAGCGCCGATTGCGCCCCCACCCCGGCCGTTCCGCGAAGACTACCGCCGGATTTCGGACAACAGATCCGGGTTGGTCACGAGGTTTCTTACCCCATGGGCGTGGTCTTCGTCGAAGACATTGCCTTTGCACCACTTACCCACCGAATGGATATTGACCTTGGCGACCTTGGGCCGAACGCTCCAGCTTACTTGAAAAGGCGAGCCGGTTTCGTTGTAAGCGGGGCCGGTGGTGGAGCCGGTGTATTCCACGGGCGTGCCTGTGTCGTTGGGGATATTCAGCGCTTGGTGGAAGCCGTTTCGCTCCGCATGCCGGGTCAGTTCGCCGAAATCACCGGCGCCGGTGTCGTTCACCAGAACGTAAACCTGGGTTTCGACCCGCAGTTGCGGATTTTTAATGGATTCGTTTAAACACGCGCCCAACGTCGGGCCGGGGCTTATGGGGGCGGTGGAATGCACGTAGTGGACTTCAATCGTGTCTCCGGGGTAAAGACCACCGTGTTCACTGGGGCAAATTTCGTTTGCTACCGGCGCCAACTCACGCTTTGTGAGCTCTCCGGAATACCGGTAGCCGGTGAGGTATCCCTGGCCATCGCCGTTGCCGGCATACTGGGTGAACTCACCGCCTTTGTGCTCGGCATTTTTGTGAAAATGAATATTGCACAGATTCATCTGCGAGTACGCGGGGGCGGCGTTGAAAACAACGTTGTTACGACCGTCGGCTGAGTCAATATCGCGGGGCGATTGCGGCCCAAACCCTTTGCCTTCTGTATGACTCGCCAAGTTGTGGCGCTGCTGGGCAATCAGTTGATCAGAAACCGCATCGTGGCCGCCCGAGTGAGCGTCTTTGGCCATAACGGCAAACGGCATCATTGCCGCCGTTGCTAGAACGAGAAGCATTTTTGCTCTCATGGTTCCACTCCTAAATCGCTGGTGGGGCTGGGGGCCTACGCTATAGGGATCGGGCGGCGATGGACCCAGGAATCGTCGAAAAGCGAATTGGCAGCAAGTGTAGCGAGCGGAAATCCCCTTGGCCATCTCCGGCCATACAGGTGATGGCCAAACACAAGCGGGGCGAATGCCGCCCAATTCAACCGCAGCGGGTGCGTCGTGAGGCGTTGACGGTGAACTTTTATGGGGAAATCGAACCGTGACCCATCCCGGCCATGGGTCAGCCCGGCGCGATCGTGGAAGATGACGTCGGGTAGCACGCCCTGGCGCTCGGCCAGGCGGGTTGCGACCTTACATTCAACCAGGGGCCTAGCCACCCAGTGAAGCAGCATGGCCGAGAAGCAAAAGACGAGACCTGACCCCGTTATTCGTTACAAACGTGGTTTAGCCTTCACTGTCTGCCGGGATTAGTTGTTTGAAGCTTTGCGCGTGTTTAGCGTGCTGGCCACATACAAAACCGCAGAGCCGGCAATGATTCCGGGCAAGCCTTCGTAAACCATTGCCTGCAGGCCGAAATAACGCCAAGCGAGGGCGACTGCAAACCCGGTGACCATGGCGAGAATGCTGACGATCTGGGTTGGCCTATGGCCAAGGCATAAAAAGATCAGCAGCGGCGCAAACGCACTGGCTAGCCCCGACCACGCCATAATCACCATACTGAAAACGCTTTGATTATTTGAAAGCGCGAGGAAGAGGGCGGCTGCCGTGACCAGAATCGTCGTCAGTTTTAGTAGCGGGGTTCTTTCGATTTTGTGGGGCAGGATGTCGTGGGTGATGGCCGCTGAGCAGCTTAATACCAGCGAGTCCGCGGTCGACATGGTCGCGGCAAAAATGCCTGCCAGAATTAGCCCGACGAGTACCGGAGGCAGTAACTGTTGTGCCATGGTTGGCAGGGCAAGTTCCGCGTCGAAGGCGCCGGTATCCGCCAGATAGATTCGCGACAGCATCCCCACGCCGGTCGCCATGAAATAAAAGGCGGTGAACCAAAGGTAGTACCAGCCTTTGGCATTTCTCATATTCCCGGA
>JAXHTV010000040.1 GCA_034189865.1 Pseudomonadota bacterium
GCGTAGGTACCGCCGTCGGCAGCTGGTTGCACGGTGATATCGAGCATCTGGTAATCGTTATCATCGCTTTGATCGAGTGTGCGTTCTGTCGAGCTAACTAAAAGCGCAATCTGGACTCGCGTCACATCCGCCATCGAGAGGCCGGCCGAATCGGCAGGTCGGTATTGGACACTGCCGTTGGATGCATCCGTTTCGCCGTACAGCACGCGGATTTGCTCGATGCCCTCAACCAATTCTTCCTGTCCGCCGATTCCCAAGCGATACAGAGCCCGCACGGCGGAGCCGGCACTATTGGTTCGGCCGGTATCGCCGACGTAATAGGCGGATTCCATGAAGCGGCGGATGAATGTGTTGTCGGTGTCGGTGAAGGCCACGTCGTCGAAGGAGTTGCTGGAGTTGCCGGTGGCGTCGTGCTCGAAAACGATATCGCCTGAGTCGTCGTAGGGCTCTGCGGTGACTCTGAAGATAACGGCCCGGTCACAATCGGAGATGAGCAACACCTGATCCGATCCCACACCGAGATTGTTGGTTCCGACCCGGACATGGTCGGTTTCGCTGGTCATAGCGGTGGAAAGCTGCATGCTGGCGGAGGAAGCCCGCTGAATCATCACCACATCGCTATTAGCGATCGGTAAATTGGTGGTTGTGGTCAGTGTGGCCGGCGGCGTCGGCGAGAGGTCCCCATCCGTATCGGCGACGAAGCCACGGATGGCCGTGTTGACGGGATTGGTGCCATCGACGCCGTTGGCCACCACGTTGGCGGATTTTCGACTGTCGACACAACCCAGGTAACCGGCGGTTCGAATGTCTTCGCTGATTTGATCGACGGCGAAGCGGGCGCTTTCTTGGAGTTGGGCCAAGCCGTCTCCAACGCGAGAGGTGCGTTGATTGCCCACGTAGATCTGAATCACGCCACCCAATAGAATCGTGCTAACCAGCAGGGCCACCATGATTTCGATGATGGACAGGCCGGCCTGCGGCTTCAGCGGATGCGGACTCGGCAGGCTCCGAGCTGACGAATTGGTATTCTTGTATGCCATGGTTCTCAGCCTCAATTCAGCCTGAAGTTGACACTGACACTTTGCGCGGCGGTGCCGTCTTCATCCCGTTCGGTCCAATCGACGCGGACGGTATACACGTTGCCCGCCTGGGTAACTTGACCAGTTGCGCCCGGTAGCTGCATGAGTGCGTTTCGCCAACCGGTGATGTCTGCCGTGGCAAGTTGCGACGGTGTGCAAGCGCTGCCGGTGCAACCGGGCGAGGCACTGTTCGCCGATTGGGGGGTGGCCATCACGTAATCTCCGGCCGCATCGCTGTTGGCGCGAATACGGTCGATCATGTCGTAGGCGATCACGGATGCCTGAGAGCGGAAATAGGCGTTCTGCTGAAAGCGCACACCAAACAATTGGATTCCGGCAACGCCCAATAAGCCAACGGACAGGATCAGCAGTGCGATAAGAACCTCGAATAAGGTAAACCCGCGCTGCCGTTGCGGTGTTTCCCCCTTCTTGTGTAGGCGAGATATCACGGACATGTCACGTCGGCTCCCGAAAGGTCTTCTACCGTCCCGTTGTCGTCACCGTCGACGCCCAGGCGTGTCCTACCTACTGTCGTGAGCACTATGGCTCGTGCATGGGTGGCGCCGCGACTGTCGCATAGGGCGAACGATTGAGCGCCGTTGACCCGGCCGTCCCCGGTGTATTGCAGAGAATTGTTCGTGCTTGCCGAGCGAAGTGAGTTTCCCGCCGCCAAGCCGTCGACCACTCGAACGATGGTGTCGCCGGTGTCCACGTCCACGTCGCCGTTGTCGTCAACGAAAACAATCCAGCCGACTTCCCAATCACCCGATCCGGTGGTATCGCAATTCGTTAGCGTGGCGCTTTTGCAGACGGTGACAGTCTTGGCGCGTTTCACCGCTTCGCTGCGGGCCAGATTTAGGCTGGCGACCAGTTCGTTGGTTTGAGCCGTCAGTCGATTGTTTTGCACCAGCACTTGAATGCTCGGCGCGGCCGCTACCATAACGATCGATGCGATCGCCAGCGTGAGTATCAACTCGACGAGCGTGAAACCGGTGTTTGATCTGTCGGTTTTCGTTATCATGGTTTCATTTATAGCGTGCGGATTTCACATAGATAAGTAAAAGCAGATGAACTGCGGTTTTCTGCCGATGAGTGGCGTCTGTCCGGCGCCTCAACCGAAACCGCCGCTGACATCGCCGGTCAGTTCGTTACGGGGGGTTATCGGCGCAAACGATCGAAGCAACAGGGTAGTCACAGATGCAGGTAACGATCATCGGCGGGGGACTGGTGGGGCTGCTGACGGCCTACGAGTTGGTGCAGGCGGGTTGCGAGGTTCGGATCTTCGAACGTGGCGACGTGGGGAAGGAGTCCTCGTGGGCAGGCGGCGGCATCCTATCCGCGTTGTATCCCTGGAAAGATCCCGGTGCCGTTCAGATTTTGGCTCGGCACAGCGCTGAGATCTATCCAGACTTGTGTGCGGGTCTCGCTTCGAGCACGGGGATTGATCCCGAATGGACACGGTCGGGTTTTTTGTTGCTCGAACCCGACCAAGAAAGCATGGCACTGGCATGGGCCGAGCAAACCGGTAGCGAGGTTCAAGTCCTGTCGGCCGCCGAACTCGATCGTTTGGAGCCCGAGCTTCGCCCGCAAGAGTCTTCGGGCATTTTGTTGCCCCATGTCGCCCAGGTTCGCAATCCGCGGTTGGTTGCGGCATTGGCGCGCTTTCTGCGAGATCGATCAGTCGCCATACACGAGCACCAAGCGGTCACCCGATTGGTGACCGAGAACGGCCGGGCAACGGCCATTGAATGTTCGAGTGGTACCTACGAACTCGATGGGCCCGTGGTTTTGGCTGCCGGGGCCTGGAGCGCCGATGTTCTAAACGGTGTTACCCCGTCGCTGCCGGTCAAGCCGGTCAGAGGCCAGATGCTGCTGTATCATGCCCGGCCCGGGCTCCTGCACCGGATTGTGATGCGCGAGGGGCGGTATGCCATTCCGCGCCGAGACGGTCGTATCTTATTCGGCAGCACGGTCGAAGATGTGGGCTTTGACAAATCCGTCACACCGCAAGCTCGCGCAGAACTCCACCGAGCGGCCGTGAGCATCCTGCCGGTATTGGATGACGTACCCATCGAAGCACATTGGTCTGGACTCAGGCCAGCCGCCTTCGAGGGGCTACCGTTTATCGGGGTTCATCCGGCGGTGACCGGTTTGTATTTGAACGTTGGCCACTACCGAAATGGCGTGCTTTTGGCGCCTGCGTCGGCCCGTTTGTTGGTGGCTGAGATACTTGACCGACCGGCGGCAATGGACCGTTCGCCATTTCGGTTCGCTACTCCAGGCCGTTCGTTGGAGCGTTCTAATTGAAAATGAGTCTCTTTTCGGTTAAAAATGCACGGCATGTTTCCGCGTTGCCAATGACCATGAACTTGAATATCGAGCAGACGTTCCGTGAGCTGGGTGTCGCGCCGACCCGTCAGCGCTTAGCCATGGCCCGCATTCTATTGAGTTCGCCCCAACATGCGACGGCGGAAGACATCTTGTCCCAGTTGATTCATGCCGGCGAACGTATCTCCAAGGCGACCGTTTACAACACGCTGAATTTGTTCGCTCAGCGGGGTCTGCTGCGCGAAGTTCGGGTCGATTCCAACCGGGTCATCTACGACTCCAACACCCATCCGCACCATCACTTCTACAATGTTGACACGGGACAACTGTCCGATATTCCGGCCGAGGCGATTCAGTTCGATACACTGCCCGACGTGCCGCCCGGAACCCACCCGGAAGGTGTTGATGTCATCATCCGGGTGCGAGAGTCGTCGGACTGAGATCAGCAGCGGTCGCTCTTTGTTTTTCGAAATGATGCGAGGCGGTAGTACCGTGGTATACTCCCGCGCTTAAAATTGACCCATGCCGGAGTAGCTCAGTCGGTAGAGCAACTGATTCGTAATCAGTAGGTCGGGGGTTCGATTCCTCTCTCCGGCACCATCTACGATCTTGGCGGTTTGCCGCTTTCCCCGCCATACATCCGCAACTCTACCCCCTTTGCGTGGGGTTTTCGCCGCATTCGCTAAATCCGCTTCTGTCGAATTCGCTTCTCACCTCGGTGGCTTGATGGCCGCGGTCCGTTTTCTTGAAAACGGACTGTTCCGCATATTTATTTGTCAATGAACGATCGTTCAATTGTGAAGGTCGTTGGATGATCGATGATCGGGCTGGGGGAGGGAGACCTATGGCCGGAAACTACACGTTCGTGGATGCGTTGGAGCGGAATGCCAAAGCCATTCCCGGCGCCTTGGCGCTGGTGCAAGGCAGACGGTTGCAGACGTATCTGGATTTGGACAGGCGTGCCAACCAGGTGGGCCATGCCTACCTGGAGTTGGGGGTGCGTCGCGGCGAGCGGATTGCCTTGGCGCTGACCAACTGTATTGAGTTTGTTCAATGTCCCTATGGCGGGTGGAAAGGCGCCTTTCTCGAGACATTTCTCCGGATACGAGGGGATCTCCCCAAACTCTGATTCATCCTGGTGGTCGGTGAAACGCCGTCTCAGCCGGATCAGCATATTTATAACTTCTAGCAGTGGGTATCTCGCCAGCCCGTCTTTAAACCGCGATTGCTTTGGGCGGAGCAGGGCAACGACGACACGGGGTACAACATTTATACGGGGGGAACCACCGGTCTGCCGAAAGAGATCTCCTACTGCGAAAAAGCCATGCTGAAAACGGCGGTAGAGGGATTAAGTAGCTTTCTCCCCAAGCTGTTACGCCAAGCTTCCAAGCTTGAATCATCCAGCCTTCGGGGCTTGCCGGGCGGTGGGCTGCTGGACAACGTCAAGGGGCGCTGCTTACTCGCTGCAGCCACCACGACGCGTGTGTTGCAATGGCCGGCCGAGCATGCGCCGTTGTTCAATAACAGTATGTTGCCGCGGCGGGTGCAGGGACGGGTACGTGCCTTGGTCGTCAGTCCCATGATGCATTCGGTGGGATGGGGCGTGAGTCATGCTTTAACCAAGATGGGTGGGACAGTCTATCTCCTGGAAGGAAAGACCTACGATCCCATTGAGGCTTACGAGATCATCCGCGACCACAGAATCAACTTTTTGGCGGCCATCGGGGATTCGACTCTGCGGCCCTTGCTGCAGGTGCTGGACGAGAGGGGTGCGGACGCGGTTCGGCATTTGGGCGTGATCGGATCGGTGGGTATGCCTGCTTCGGCGGATGTCAAAGAGCGTCTGCTCAAGACCCACTTGCCTGAGACGACGTTCGTGGACGTGTTGGACGGCTCGGAAATTACCGGTAGTTCGTTCCAGGTTTACACGTCCAAAGATGCAGTCTTTAACAAGGTGACATTCCCGGTTTCGGACCGAAACCAAATCATCGACCCGGAAACGGGCGTGCCGGTCAAACCTGGTGAGGTCGGGGAATTGCCCCGTCGAACCCGGGTGCCGTCCCAGCAGGGGTACTACAAAGATCCGGAGAAAACCAAAAAGCTTATCCGCGAGTTCAATGGCGAGACATGGCTCATGAGCGGTGATCTTGCCCGGTTGGACGAGGATGGGGAAACGTTCACATTCGTCGGGCGCGGCTCTGAGTGTATCAACACAGGCGGAGAAAAAGTCTATCCCGATGAGGTTGAGTCCATTGTCAAAAAACTCAGTGGTGTGGAAATGGTGGGCGTCACGGCGACGCCGGATGAGAAATACGGCGAATTGGTGGCTACGGTGATCAAACCGGCCGATGGCGTGAAGCTGACAGCCGAGCAGGTGATGACGTTCTGCCAAGACAAAATCGCGGGCTATAAAAGGCCGAGAAAGGTGATCTTCGTCGATGAGTTTCCCACGACCTTGATCGGCAAGGCGCATTATAAGGGGCTCAGGGATTTGGCAAAGCAGGTAAAAGAACGCGAAGACCAGGCGGCGTCACGCGAACAAGAGGCATCGGCGGAAGTCTCTGTGCCGTGAGCCATTCTCGACGGGTGGCGGGGGCCCTATCGATACCCGTGTGATCGGCGTTCCGCGCAAGCGTGTGATCGTTAGGTTTGGCGATTTGTGCGGGTCTCGTAGCCGGGATCTTCCTGACCTCCAGGCGGACGGACACAAGGCGCTTACGGTTCCTAAGATGTAGGTTGATGTCCAGCTACCCGGCCATTGGCTGCACGACAGTCAATGGCGCCGGATCGGCTGTGCCCCGCACAGGCCGCATCTCGCGCAGAACTCTGTTCGCTGTCACCGAGTCCACCCTATGGAATGCTTGGATGCGTGGTACGTCAATGGCGTCAGAGAGGTGGTAAACCGCATCGAGGTGGCTTCGTGACGCCGAGGCCGTTGATTGAATTGAATCTTGCTTTATGCCGTTCGGCGGCTTAGATAAAACAGGCGGTCCGGGCTGCCCCCCGTTCGCACTGCGCGGTTGGTGATTCGCGGGCCATGGTGGCTAGGAGCCTCAAACAGGATTGCGGATAAACAGGTGATATCGTCTTGAAATTGCGGAGGGCAAAGCGATGACCGAACTGGATCCGATCGTTGGCAATTGGTACGACCAGAGCGGTGGTGCCAATCCTTTTTATGTCGTCGTCGTTGATGATGACGAGAGCCTCATCGAAGTCGAGTACTTCGATGGCACCCTGGATCAGTTGTCCATGCGGGATTGGTACGAACTCGACCTTGAGCTTTGTGAGCCGCCCGAGGACTGGACTGGACCGGTCGATGCCTTGGAGCGAGATGATCTCAGCTACAGCGAAACAGCCATGGGGCCCGACTGGCTGCGGCGTCGGCCGGTGCCGGATCCAACGGATTTGGTCGAGGAAGAATCTGAACGAGCGGATGAACAGGAATTCATGGAACAAGGCCCTACGCTGGAAGAACCCTGGGAAGAAAGTTGACCGTCCCTGATTTGGGGTTGGTGAGACCGGAAGCATTACCCGGCCGCTGGCTTTTCATCCTCATTGCTGTCGTCGGGTTGCTGGGATGTTCAATGCCCGGCCCGGTCGAGAGCCTGTTGGTCATGCAGGACATCGCGGTGGGTACGGGCGATGAAAAAACATTGCTGAAGCGACTGCGTCCGTCCGTTTCGTGCGAAGAGGTTCAATTCAGCGGTTCTGACACAAGCTACGTGGGGGATATCTACCGGGGCGGAGATACCATCGGCGCCGCGATCGTGCTTGTGCCCGGTGCCGTGCCGAGTGGCAAAAACGACCCCCGGCTGGTCGCTTTCGCCACGACCTTGGCCCGGGCGAACTTTCTTGTCCTGGTACCGGATATCGCAAACATGAGGGCGTTGAAAGTCAGGCCGCAGGACGTCGACGCGATCGCGGATGCGGTGAGTGAGTTGCGTGACCGCTTGCCGTCGCTGCCTGGGGCGACCGCTGGAGAGATCTCTGTGGGCATCGGGGCGTTCAGTTATGCGGTGGGGCCGGCAGTGCTCGCAGCCATGCGCCAGGACATCCGCGCCGAAGTAGAATTTATCTTCGCCATCGGCGGCTATTACGACTTAGTGCAGGCGATCACCTATATCACCACCGGACACTATCGCGTTGGGGGGCGATGGCAGTATCGGCCGGCCGAGGCGCATGGTCGATGGGTGTTTCTGGCGAGCAATTTGGACCGGTTGGCGCCAGCGGAGCGTCCTGCCCTGGCCGAGTTGATTGCGCGTAGCCAAGAGCATCCAGAGGCCGACGTGGCGGATCTCGTCGGCCGTTTGGGGCCACAAGGGTGGGCCGTTTATGCCTTGGTGGATAATCGCGATCCGGAGTTGGTGCCGGGGCTGGTCGCCGCGTTGCCGGCAGCCGTTCGGCGTGACATCGAAGCCCTCGACCTGTCACGCCAAGATCTAACGTCACTTAATGCGCAGGTTTTGTTGATTCACGGTAGAGACGATCCGCTCATTCCCTATACGGAGAGTGTGGCGTTTGCTCACGCGCTGGGTCCGGATAGAGCAAGCCTCTACGTATTGAGTGGTTTGAGCCACGTGGATGTCGATCCGGGTACGATCGATCTGTGGCGTTGGTGGCGGGCGACGCGGGAAGTGCTGATGCAACGACGGACCGCGGGATCGTGACGTTCCGCTCCCAATCTGCGAAACGCCACCGGGCCTGCGACGATCGTTCGGCCATCGGTGTCCCTTCTACAAGGCGGCCCACACCGCAACAGTGATGGCGGAGCAGCCCAGAATGGCGACCCTGCCGTGTGTGTAGACCATGGACAAGGAGACGGGTCGCCCCATGGCACGCGTTGTGACAAACAAGGCGCATCCGCCCGTGGCGGCCAGTGTAGGTAGAGCCCGAGCGCGGCCCAGGCGGCGAGGGATTGGGTTTTATCCACCGCCAGATAGAGTGCGACGAGGCCGACAATGGCAGTACCCCCATGGGCCTGGCCCATGGCGATGGGGACTTCGCGGCCTTGTGTGTGACGATACGCCATGAGGCCGCCGCCCAAGAACACGACAACAAATATCACGAATCAAGGTAGCATTGCCAAACCTCCGTAGATAATCCATAGATAACACGAAACGGAGACCAGAGTAGTTGGGGTCTGGTGCGTGTGCATTGATCTTTACCAGTGCACACGCAGGGGCCGTCGGTTCGTTGTCCAGCCCGGCGCGCTGGCGTTCTGTCTGCGACTGAGGTGATCGCAAAGTTCTGCTGAGAACGGGACGGGACCGAGTTCGTGCAGGAGAGGAATGGCGGTCCGGGCAGCGATCGCTCGTCCAAACTCCAGGTGGTGGCTACGTTTGGTTGTACTATGCCGACATGCTGAGGTAACGCTCGCCCGTGTCGTGAATAATGGTGACGACGGTTTTGCCGGGTCCGAGGGTTTTAGCTAGCCGGAGCGCAGCGGCGACACTGGCACCGGAGGAGATGCCACCGAGTATGCCTTCTTCCCGAATCAGCCGGGATCGCATGGCGAACGCTTCCTCGGTCGTGACTTTTTCCACGCCGTCCAACAACGCGGTATTCAGATTGCCTGGAATGAATCCGGCGCCGATACCCTGTATTTTGTGCGGACCCTTCTGACCGCCGGAAATCACCGGTGACTCGGTGGGTTCAACCGCAATGGCTTGAAATGTCGCTTTTTTTGGTTTGATGTACTCCGCCACGCCCGTGATGGTGCCGCCGGTTCCGACGCCGCAAACGAAAGCATCGACCTGGCCCTGGGTTTGATTCCAAATCTCCGGGCCGGTGGTGGAGAAATGAATCCGCGGGTTGGCTGGGTTTTCAAACTGTTGCGGTTGGAAAGCGCCCGGTATGTCGTTTTGCAGCTCGTTGGCTTTCGCAATCGCGCCGCCCATGGCTTCAGGACCCGGCGTCAGCACAATTTCCGCGCCCAGGAGTGTTAACAGTTGACGCCGTTCGACGGACATGGTCTCCGGCATGGTGAGGATGCATCGGTAACCGCGGCGAGCGGCGAGCATGGCCAGGGCGATTCCGGTATTGCCGGACGTAGGCTCGATGAGGGTGCCGCCCGATTTGAGTTGACCGCTTTGTTCGGCGTCCTGGATCATGGCCAGTCCGATTCGATCTTTGACGGAAAAGCCGGGATTGCGGGATTCCACCTTGACCAGGACGTCGGCGCTGGGTTCGTCCGGCAGGCGGCGAAGCTTCACCAGCGGCGTTTCGCCGATCAGTGTCTCAAATTCAAACGATTCCATGGGTACTCCTCGTGCCATCATTTGGATAGGTGCTTTGTGGTTGCAACGGCCCAATACGCCGGCGAAGTGCATTGTCCGATGAGCTTTGATGCGACAGGCGAATCGAAATCAGACAACAGCACGTCTGAAAGATCAAGATGCGGATCATCGTGTTGCGGCTTACGGCATGACCGAGCCGGGTCGGCGCCTCAACAACTCGACATTCGATTCAGTGCAGGTGGGGCGTCGCGGTCTTCCAGTACAGCCAGGAATCGGTGAATTGCTTCACCGGCAGCGGTGGGCTGTCTAAGTAACCTTGATAGGCGTCACAACCCCGGATTCGGAGAAACTCCAGCTGTGCGGTGGTTTCAACGCCCTCGGCGATCACGTTCAGGCCTAGGTTGCGAGCCATGGCGATAATGGTGGCCGCGATTTCCACATCGCTGGAATCGTGCGGGATGTCGCGGACAAAGCTTTGGTCGATCTTCAGGGTGTCGATGGCAAATCGCTTTAAGTAGGCCAGCGAGGAATAGCCCGTGCCAAAATCATCGATAGCGATCGAAACGCCCAGGTCTTTTAAGGTGTGGAGGCTGTCGTCCGCCGATTGACCGTGCGTCATGATGGCACTTTCGGTGATTTCGAGATGGAGCCGTTCAGGTTTGATCCCGGTTTCGCGTAGGATATCGCGGATCTTTCTGGCCAGACTCGGTTGGGCGAACTGCCGGGTGGATAAATTGACCGAGACACTGAACGCCGGGTCCAGGCCGGCGCGTTCCCATTGTCGTATTTGGGCGCAGACAGTTCTTATCACCCAGTCTCCCAGGCCATTGATCAGTCCGGTTTCTTCGGCGACGGGAATGAATACATCGGGTGGGATCAGCCCTTGTTCGGGATGCTGCCATCGAATCAGTGCTTCGGCGCCAATAATCTTTCCCGTTTGAACATTCAGTTGAGGTTGGTAGTACAAGGTGAATTCGCCGCGTTCCACAGCTTTGCGCAAGCGGTTTTCCATGACCAGCCGGTTATTCGCCTCGACGGTGAGTTCTTCGGTATAAAACCGATAGGTGTTGCGGCCTTGCTCCTTGGCTTTGTACATCGCCGCATCGGCATTTTGGATCAGCTGAACCCCATCGCTACCGTTTTCGGGGTAGAGGCTGATCCCGACGCTGAGGCCGATATAGATGTCGTTGCCCTCGTGTAACTCGAAAGGAACCTTCATTTGTCCAATGAGTTCTTCGGCGAGGGACGCCGCATCCCTCGCGTTTTGTACCGATTCCAGCAGGACCACGAATTCATCGCCGCCCCACCGCGCCAGGGTGTCTTCTTTGCGAATTCGGCATGATAGCCGTCGGGCGATCGCCTGTAGTAGTTGATCCCCAGTCGGGTGGCCCAGGCTGTCATTGACGTTTTTGAATCGGTCCAGATCCAGAAACAACAAACCTGCCCGGTGTCCGTGCCGGGCCGCCCGTTCCAACGCATGGGCGAGGCGCGATTGCAGCAAGAGCCGGTTTGGCAGCTCGGTCAACGGATCGTAGTGGGCCAAATGTTCTAATTGTGCTTCGGACTGCTTGATACGGCTGATGTCGGAAAAAACGGCGATGTAATTGCACACCTGATCGGCTTCGTCGGTCACGACGCTGATACTGGTCCAAGATGGATAAAACTCGCCGTTTTTCCGTTGATCCCAGAGCTCTCCCTGCCAGCTACCGGTCTCCTTCAGGTGTTGCCATAAGGCAGCGTAGAAATCGGCGTTGTGCCGACCGCTCTGAAGAATGCTGGGATTTTTTCCCAGCGCCTCACGCTGCTCGAATCCGGTAATGTCGGTGAACGCCTTATTGGTGGCCACAATGCGGCTTTCTGCGTCGGTGACGATGATTCCATCCCGCGTGTTTTCAAACACAATGGCGGATCGGCGTAGCTCGTCTTCCGCTCGTCTTCGCTCCGTAATGTCCATTAAACCGGCCAATGCGCCGGTATATTTGCCCGAGCTGTCGAATACGGGCGTGGCGCCGACCGTCGCGTAGACGCGCTTGCCGTCTTTGCGAATCAGTTCCGTTTCGTGTTGTTCCGTGATGCCACGTCGGCGGCGATCCAGTAGATGGCGGGTATCCTCCGCTGTTTTCGGGTCCATAAACGCGTAAACCGGTTGGCCGATCATTTCATCCGGAGTGCAGCCCAGCATTCGAGCGATGGCCGGATTGGCATACAAAGTGGAGCCATCTGCATCGATACGCCAAATTCCTTCCTGCGCCAGTTCCACCAACTGCCGATATTTTTCCTCACTGGACCGCAGTGCTGATTCGGCCTTGGCTTGTTCCGTGACGTCTCTAATCACCGCCACGACGGCCTCTTTGCCTTGGTAGATACATCGTGATCCGCGAACTTCCACATGGATAAACCGGCCGTCTTTGGTGACGTTCATGCCTTCTGTGGTGGCCACGCTATTCGATCCCGCTTTGACGAAAAAATCCGGTAGTTGGTGGCGGTGGTCCGGGTGAATCAAACGGGAAAGGTTCGTCCCGATCAACTCATCTCGCGTGTAGCCCATCATCTGTTGATAAGCTGGGTTGACTTCCCGAATGGTTCCTTGTCCGTCGAACAGACAAATGCCCTCAGCTGCTGAGGAGAAAATGGCCCGATAGCGCGCCTCGCTCTCTTTCAACGCCAGTTTGGCGCGCTGCTGTTCGGTCATATCCACCATTGTGCCGATCAAACACGGTCTTCTTTCACCGTCGAGCCGATGGGCCTCGAAACGCAGCCGGATATGCTTGGTGCGTTCGTCCGGCATTAGAATCCTGAGTGTCAGATCCACCGCCTCCCCGAGTCGGATTGCACGTGACAACGCATGAGCGACTCGTTTTCGGTCGCTCGGATAGAGTGTGTTCAAAAAGCCTTTCTTGGTGTGTTCAATTTCCGATGAGTCAACTTCAAAGATCCGATAGCATTCGGAAGAGAGGTTCAAAACGTCGGTTTCCAAGTCCAGTTCCCACGTGCCGATATTGCCTACCCTTTGAGCTTCTTCCAGCCGACGTCGGCTTTCTCTCAGTTCCTGCTCCGTTTGTCGGCGAGCCAATGCGTGGGAGAGTGCGAACGCACACTCTGTCAAAGCCAAAGTATCTGAGGCTTGCCAGGCCCTCGATGGCGTTCGGGTTTCCCACCAAATCAGCCCCTGGACTGTGCCGTTCCACCACAGGGGTGCACACAGGAGAGATTGACAAGCTTCTTCGGCGAGTTGGTTTTTTACGATATCGGCCTCCGGTGGGAGGTCGTCCGGAATATTGATTTGAACGGTTTGTTCTTCACCCATTCTTACAATGAGCCATTCCAGGTCTTCGCGCCGAAAACGGACGGCGCGGGTTTCTTTTTTCCTCTCGCCTGCACGCCACAGGTGTGTTTGGTCCGATGCCGGCCTGATGCGACAGAATTGATACAGGCAAACCCGGTCGGCCGCGCTGTAGGTGCCCATGCTCGCCAAGCACTCTTGGATGCTTTGATCGCTGGGGTTTTCTCCTGTGTGATCGGTCAGTTGAGTGGAAATGGTTGCGATGAGTTGTTCCAAGCGAAGACGGGCCAATAGATCCGTCTCGGCTCGTGATCGGCGTGTGATTTCCTCGCGCAGATTGATTTCGACCCGGGACTGTTCGGTGAGAATCCGATTCAATCGTATGATCGAGCGGCGAGCTATGACCGCTCCCAGGATCAGCGACAACACCATGATCCACCCCAGTGCCCTTGTGCTTCGGGCTTGAATCGCGCCTGATTCCCGAATTCCGGATTCACGGGCATCCAGATGCAGATCCTTGAGACGTACGATGGTGCGTTCTAAATCGTCCAGCGAATCGGTGATGGCCGGAGAGGAACGCTGCCCCGGGGCTACAAAAATGGCCTCTGAAAATGTGATCAGCTGAGCGTGCGCGGATCGAAGAAATGCCGAATACATGGGCGTCGACGGCACGGTGGTTTCGAAGTCTTTGGATAGACGTGTGAGCTGATCAAGTTGTTGTTCCATTATCCGATAATGATCCTCCATACCAACCGGATCGGAGACGGCCTGATCCGACCGATGATGGTGGGGGCTGTCAGATTTTGTGTGGGTCAGCGCTTTGTGAACTTCGTGCTCGACTTGGGTTAAAAGAAAAATGCTCTGAAAGTGAAACTCGTTGCTTACGCGATCGATATGGGCGGCTTGGCCATTCGCCCAATACCAGTAGGCCAGCGCACCGAGCAGGAGGGTGACGAAAAGGGCCACCCACAAGTAGACGTTTCGCACCAGCGTCGGGCTGGGAAGGATCGCGAGTGCGGGGGTTGCGGTCGCTGATGTCAGCCGGTCGCCAACTGTAAGTTGCTCCACCGTTGTCGCCACCTCGTGTGATATTCACCGCCTGTTGTGAACGGTCCAAGACAACCCGTTCGCTGATACCGATTAGATCTGAGACTTGTCGTAGCGAAACACGATCTCGCAGCGGAAGGGTGTTAATTACTTCTACTGTATAAAATAGCTGAACATTGATATGAAAGTAAAAATTCTGTCATCGATTAGATAGCATCACTTAATCAATTTCGTGTTGAAAGGTATTGGGCTTCGATGCGTTTCAGGCGTGCCTGGTGCGCGGCCAGGAATATGGCAGGGTGGGATGACGAACGATCATAAAAACAGAAAACCCGGTTCGATCAGGCCGAACCGGGTTTGGCGCCATGTCAGTGTTTGCAAAAATACGTGAAGAATTTACCAGCCCGCTTAGGGTATCGATGCCTGGGAATATTTCTTGTCGGATGATCTGTTTCGCATTTCTGACATTTGATTGTACGGGAACGAGTAGATCATTCGGTCGATGACCCATCCCGGTACCGGCAGCGGTGAGGCGAACACGCTCTGGTATGTGGCTTCGGTTCGCCCGTTTTCTTTGGGCGTGAATTGAAAATAGCCCACTAAACTTTCGATTTCCTGGCGCTGTTCTTCGGTCTCGGCGAATTCCCCCGCACCATGAAAGGCGTAGATGATCGTGCCGGTTTCCGCATCACGTTGCAGTTCGACTTTAATTACCATCTCGCGGTCCGAGAGCGGCCAGGGAAGGTCGGTGACGACTCTGATGAACCAGTTGGTGTCGTCGATACGTTCGTACATCGTCATTTCTTTGATGGACTGCCGCCACTCAGGAGCCGCCGGATAGTCCAGAACCAATGACAGGAGGGCTTCCGGCGTTGCATCGACTTCCACAACTGCCCGGATTTCCCGAGCCGTCTGATTGACTGTCTCCGGAACGCGGCTGTAAACACGAATTCCGTCTTCGTCTTTACCCAGCGTCCAGTTATCCGACGCGATGGCCGGCGTGCCAACGAGCAGAATAGCCATCAAGCCTGTTGCGGCCAGTTTAAGCCGTCGCATTACCATTCAGATGCCTCCTCCACGGTATGCTTGTTTCCCCTGGAACATACCGTATATCAAAACCGACGGGGTTGTTTCTCATTGGCTATGTTAATGAGACATCGTGGTGTATTGCAATTCTCTGTCAGTATAAATGCGGGTTTCCGGCCGGGAGGGGCGGTCATAATATTGACTATTACTATAGTTGGTGGCGGTCACAATTAGCGATTGGCGGGACTACGGGAGTGGATGCCGACAATGGAAGCGTTCCGGTGCCGACGTGGCGGTCGAGCCCTATCAGTGGTCAGCGGCAATGGGTTAAGCAACGCGTTCTACCGACGAGAGCCCACCAGATATCGGGGTCGCCCGGGGGGGGCCGTCGCCGGTCCATCGTCCCAAGATAAGGCAAGAGTTTTCCGCAGGCGGAATCAGCGTGACCAGTGGACCCGCAGCAGGATGTCTTCTTCTTCGTAATGGAAGTCCAATGTACCTTGGTAAGCGTGATGAAGCGCTTCTCCCAGCCCACGGGTGATGTGCGGACTGGTGAGGCTTAAGTGTAACTTTCCCTCGGTTTCTTCCAGGGCCATGATCCGCTCCAGCGGGCGTTCTTTTTTCTCTTGCGCCTCGGTGTTGTGGATGAGATTGAGGATTTCTTCCCGGTGCGATTTGAGAAAGTCACCGGTGATATCCAGAAAACCCGCCGGAATGCCGTCGCGGACCCGAAGACACGCGGGGCAAAGCTGCTCCTGCGCATCCGGTGGTGTATCAAGCCATTGCCACCGACCTTTGTGGTAGACAGCGTGGCACGCCGGGCAGGCAGTGGGCTCCGGCAGTTTGGATTTTGATTTGTACGGGTCGTGCACCCATTCCTTGATGAATCGGTCGTGTCTTCCCTGGTGCAGGTAGTCTTTTGGTTTGTTTGGGCCGGTCATCGCAACGCACTCCATGCAAGTTGATCTTCTTTTAGTCTTAGGGTAGCGCGACTTTCAGGCGGGCTTTTGACTTGTCTCAAACTTCCGAAGCTCGTATCTCTATGTGGTATCGATTGCCTCGCTGTGCGATGTGGCTTTCGACTTTCCGTATCTTGTTCAGCAACCACAACAGGGTCTGCAAGTGGGAGGAAACCTCCCTTACCCAGAAGGTCGACGGTGCCTCGGCCAAGGCCATGTAGACCGCCAGTTGGTCGGCGGCATGGACATCCAACGTGGCACCCGCTGCCAGTTCGCTCGCCAACGCACGGCCGGTCTCATCCCCCAACTGCTCGGATGGGATGCCTCGTTGTGCCACCGTCGCGGCACCGAGAAGGGTGGATTCGGTTCGTGCCCAAATTACCAATGCACCTCCCGTCCCCACGGCATCGCCGGGGCCGAGCATGCGCGTGTGGAAGTGAATCGGCGTACCGGCGGGAAAACAATCCCGTGCTGCCGTAGCCATGCGTTGCGGGATGTGAGCGGGGAGGTTAGATGCATGAATGGCGCCGAAGATCTCGAGCAAAGGTCCGGTGGATTCGAGGTTCAAGGGGTAGAGGCAATCGGCAGGTGTGACTTCGACGGTGACCAGTCCGCCGCCCCGGGGGTAGTAGCCCCGGCGCTGAACTCGAATGTCGGCTTCGACATTCAATCGCCTTAGCCAGGGGAGTATTACGTGGATGAGGTAGTCTATCGGCGGCGCGCCGCGCACGTCGGTGCCGCCGGTCACTGTGATCTGGGTCGGACCGGGTGCTCGCACCGCCACCGGCAAAACCGCTTGCAGCACCAAGGCGATACTGCCGGCAGTGGTCACGTCGAAACTGAAGCTTCCGGCACGCAAATCGCCGGGGAAAAATGTGATTTCCGAGGCGCGGAGTGCATCGCCCAGCAGTTGTCCGTCACTGAGCGTCGCCACCGCCCGGATGGCCGTCAAGTGTTGGGCCGACAAGCCGGGCGGATGGCGTCGGGCGCGGATATTCCGTATACGGACTGGGGTTCCCGTTATCGCCGACAGCGCGACGGCCATGCGGACGAGTTGCCCGCCTCCCTCACCGTGGCTGCCATCGATCTCGATGACTCGGGATGCACCCGTCACAGCATTCTTTCGGAGCACCGTGGTGGGCTTTTATGCGGTTGGATGATGTTTGCCGATCAAGTGAACCGTGGTGGCCTTCGGGCCGGCATCCCCCGGCGCTTCGGCAAACCGGACTTCCATTCCCGTTTCCAGCGTGTCGAAGTCGGCTTCGAGCACGCTGTTGCGATGAAAATAGATATCCCGTCCATCCGGGGTTTCGATGCGGCCGTAGTCGAGTTCCGGATAGAGCGCGATAATCCGGCCGTGGGGCGGTACTTCGTGGGTTTTGACTTTGCCCCGTAGCTTGCGCGCGTAGTCTTCCAATTGGCGATTCATGGCGTTGAAGGCATCGCGAATCGCCACGTAGATGTCCTCGTGGGCGTGATGTGCGCCGGGATCGCGATTGACCACCAACTCGGCACCGGGAACTGTGAGGTCGATGCGGATGTGGTAAATCTTGCCCTTGTGATGGTGCTGATGTGGCGCCTCGATCATCACTCGGCAGCCAATAATTCCGTCGAATAATCGTTCCAATTTATCGATCTTGGCTTGCACCGCAGCCTGAATGGCCGGTGATGGCGTGATGTCGCGATAAGAAATTTGTAGTTCGGATTGCATGGTAAACCCCATGGTGTCTCTTCAATGGGATTTAGTTGAAATCCCTTCTGTGCAAGAGCATAGGGTTCGATGTGGGTCCTCGAACCTGACGCAGGTCAATAGTCGGTGTGGTTTAGGCGGGTCTTGGTAGGCCTCGGCGGAGGGGGCGGCGCGTGGGATCAGCC
>JAXHTV010000041.1 GCA_034189865.1 Pseudomonadota bacterium
CAGTCCGGCCGGTCGGCCACCAGCTCCAGTTCAAACCCATAAAGACCACTGAGCCGCTCTTCGCCACGAAAACTCAGGACGTCCCAATACTCACCCGTGGATAGCTCAAAATGAAAGCCCGATGCGGTGGTCATGGGTGAGGGGTTTCCCTGGAGGTCTGAAGCATCGAGTTCCATTCAACGGCAACCGGACGAATCGCAGCCGAGCTTAGCAAGCGAGTCCGAAGCTGCCAAGGCATAAAGGCTGGACGATTGAGATCGATCAGAAAAATAACCGGCCCGCACGGGAAACAAAAACCAACTCAAACATCGAACGGCCCCCTGACGTCATGATATACGGGCTAAGATATCCCGAGTTTTAATCCGCTCCTTATCACCCGGATGCAGAACATGTCTGAACAAGCCCGGCCTGAACCGCCCAAGCACGATGCACAAAGCCGTCTTGCCGAGATTATCGACCTTGTTCACAAACACCACGTGGTGGAGCAGGTCCTAGACCGCTCTCAAACACCACATCGCGAACTGGCCGAGTTAGTCCTGCAACGGCAGCAGATCGGGGAGCTCAAACGCAAGCTGAAACGCCTGCATCCCGCGGACATCGCCCATCTTCTGGAAACGCTACCCATCGTGGACCGAACCCATATTTGGCAATTGGTGCGGGGTGAATCGGAGGGCGAAATTTTATTGGAGCTTTCCGATGCGGTGCGGGAAAGCCTGATTGCCCAGATGACGCCCACCGATTTGCAACAGGCCGCTGCGCAATTGGATTCAGACGAGTTGGCTGATCTGGCCGATAATCTGCCCTCCCATGTTCTACACCGCGTTATGGATGCTATGGATGCCGAAAATCGCGCCCGCTTTCAGGCCTCCCGCGCCTACCCGGAGGACACCGTGGGCGCCTTGATGGACTACGAAATGGTTTCCCTTCGCGAGGAGATCAGCCTGGATGTGTGCCTGCGCTATCTGCGACGTCGGCGCGAACTGCCCGCACAAACCGACAAGCTGTTTATCACCGATCGCGGGGGCATGCTCAAAGGCGTGCTGCCCTTGGCCTGGCTAATCCAACACAAGCCGGAGCAATGCGTCGCTGAGGTGATGGCTCGGGACGTAGTGACGTTTCATCCCGAAGACTCAGCCCAAGTGGCGGCCCTGGCTTTCGAGCGTTACGATTTGCTGTCCGCCCCAGTCGTGGATGAAGCGGGACGGGTGATCGGCCGGATCGCGATCGATCAGGTGATGGATTTTCTTCGTGAGGACCGGGATACCGAGCGGTTGAATCTGGCCGGCTTGCGACAGGAAGAAGACTGGTCGGCAGGCATTTGGTCGAGTGCCCGCAACCGCTGGCCCTGGTTGGCGGTGAACCTGCTCACGGCATTGGTGGCCTCTCGTGTGATCGGCCTTTTTGAAACCACCATCGAGCAGGTGGTGGCGTTGGCAACCTTGTTGCCCATCATCGCCGGTATCTGTGGCAATACCGGCAACCAAACGGCGGCTCTTATCATCAGGGCGCTGGCGCTCAATCACATCAATGAGAACAATCAGCAGCACGTGTTCGCGAAGGAGCTGGGTGTTGCCGTACTCAATGGTTTGGTTTGGGGAGCGATTGTGGGCACCGTGGCTTACGCCCTGTACGGACAATTTTTGCTCGGCTTCGTGATGACCGTGGCCATGATCGTCACGCTGGGGCTCGCCGCGCTATGCGGTGTGTTGATACCCATCGGCATGCACCGCCTGGGCCGTGACCCGGTGATGGGCACCAGCATTCTGCTCACCGCAACCATCGACAGCGGCGGATTTTTTATCTTTCTCGGACTCGCCAGCCTATTGTTGATCTAAACCAACGGTTCGCGAGGACAAACTGTGTCGACACATATCCCCCGCCGAGTTTGCTATCATCGCGGCTGCTTCGGCGCGCCAAAAGCCGCAAGCAAGCGTGTCGCCAAGACATCCTCCGACATCTAGTTTCACTGACACTATCGTACCGGGAAGTCGACCAGGAGCATCCAGAGTCATGGGAATCAAGCTTAGTTATACAGAACGCTTAAGATTCAGGTTTCCGGTGGCTCCGTTACTGATTTGTCTCCTGGCGTTGGTTCTGACCGCCTGCGCGAGCACAGGCGACGAACAAGCTCTCGATGAGGACGTCGTTCTCGCGCCGGAGCCCGCCGCGCCCACTTACACTTCAATGGCGCAGACGCCGAAAGAAGCGGTGCGGATCGCACTGGAATTTCTGCAAGTCGGCGACGCTGAGAATGCCAAAATTGAGTTGCTGCGTGCATTGGAGCTCGATCCACGCCATCTCCGCGCACAATCCCTGTTGGTGCAAATAGAAACAGCGCCCCAAGATTATTTCGGGTCGAAGTACCGTACTTATCGTGTACAGCGGGGTGATTCGTTATCCACGATCGCCGCTCGGGCGTTTAAAGATCCGTATCAGTTCTATGCGCTGGCCAAGTACAACGGAATCACCGCTCCGAACGAGCTGACTGTCGGGCAGTCGATCAAGATTCCCACGACACTTCTCGGCAAGCCGGCAAGCGGTTTGGATGCACTATTCGCTCCGCCCAAACAACCATCGACCCCGCCAACAAAAGCCAAACCATCGGCGCCCGAGCCAGAACCAACGTTAGCGTCGGATTCGGGTTCCGATTCGATTCCACAAACGACGCCGGAAGCGGTAGCGGATGCGCCCGCTCCGAGGGATAACGAATCGTCAGTGGATCTCGCCGCTGAGGAAGCCGATGATTCGGAACAGAACAACTTCGACAAACTTTTCCAAGAAGCCGCGGCCGCCGAAGCGGCCGGTAACAACGAACTGGCCGTCAGCATTCTCAACGACTTACTCGATCAAAACCCGGACTATCCGGGGGCGAGGGAAAAACGCGACAAGTTGCAAGCGGATTGGGTAGAACAGCGGTATCAGTCGGGCCTGGATGCGTACCGCAAGCAGGATCTCGATGAAGCCATTCTCATTTGGGACGAAGTGCTGGCGCTGGATCCCAAACACCAGCCGGCACGTCTGTATCGCGACCGCGCTGTGGACCTGCAAAGCCGCCTGAACCGGTAGCGGACTCAAAGAAAATCAGGGGTAAGCGCCGCCGCCCAGGGTTTGAAACAACTGCTGAGTGCGTCGGGCTTGCGACAATCGGGCCTGGGCTTCGGCGTTGGTCGAGTCGTACGCCAAACTCTGTTCCCATAACGCGATGGCTTTGTCCGGATCATGGCTATAAGCCCGTAATCCCGCCTCGTAAGCCTCAATCGAAAGACTCTGACGCAACGTTTGCAGCATGTCTTTCGCCAGGCGTTGATCAGGCCCCTGGTATTCCGACGCCTGACTGAGATAAGCCAGAGCCTGTTTTTTATCGCCGGCGCCGAGTTTCTCTTTGGCCAGCTGGCGGTAGGCGCTTCCCAGCAGTGCTTGGGTCGCGTCGCTATTGGCGAGGTGATTCAGCGCTTCTAGCTCACTAATCGCATCCAACGAACGACCCTCGGCGATCAGCTGCTGTGCTTGCTTCAACTTTTGGGCCGACTGGGTCGGCTTGGCCGCGTGATAATGGGTGGGTGTCGTTGCCCGCCGTTTGGCCAACTGATAATCCATCTCCCGCAAGGACTTCAGCGCCACTTCGTTATGGGGAGCCAGTGCCAACGCCTGCAGGTAATAACGTTTGGCTCGCGAGCGTTCCCCCGAGCGCTGCGCGCGTTGACCCTGGGCAATGAATTCCGATGACTTTTCAGCAATGTCGGACTGTAAACGTACGATGGAGCGCGCAGCGTCCCCATCGGCCGGGCTGAGTGTTTGAATAATCTGCCACTGGATCAAGGCATTGGCCAGATCACCGCTCTCCTCGAACGCCTGGGCACTCGCACGATGGCGCGCATCGGCCGCATCCCGCTGCTGCTCAAGCGTCACGGGGTTGTTCGCACAACCCGCGACCAACACGCTGACGACCCATCCGAGTCCAACTAAGGTTCGTGTAATTGTGCTCATCATGAGTTGTTCATTGGCTCGAAGGTCTTTAACCGGCGTTCGAAATCGGCCAGCGTATGGTCACCAAAAATCATCGTTCGCCGGAGCATCAGCGGATACGCATAAGCGGCGTTGCCACCGGGTGTGACCGTCAACGCCATACGGTAGCCCTGCTCCTCGAGGGCTGACAACGCTTCATCACTTGATGCGCCGTAGGGATAAGCGAACGCATCCAAAGAATCGGTTGTGAATTCTGCCAAAGCCCGACGGGGAACGGCCAACTCCTCGCTGACTCTGGAACTGAATGCCGTTTTTGACTCCCCTTCTTCCGGCCGGCCGAGATGGCTATGGGTTTTGGAGTGCGGTTGGATATCAATTAACCCGCTCGCGGCCATATGACGCAACTGCTCACGGGTCAGGCCCGCTGGAGCCCCCACAAAATCGGAGTAGACGAACAAGGTCGCGGGGTAATCGAAAGACCGGAGTATCGGGTAGGCCACATCGAAAAACGATCGATAACCATCGTCGACGGTGATCACCACCGCACGTTCGGGCAGATCTCCGCGACCTTCCAGGAAAGCCTTCAGCGCTTCCAGTCGCACCACGCGGTAACCCTCTCGCTTGAGGAAAGCCATTTGTTCGCGAAAGCGGGCCGGCGAGACCACCATTTTGTGACGTTCCGATCCGAAGCGGTGGTAACACAGCACGGGCACCACCTGATAGCCGCTCGAGCGAACGCCGGTGGGATTCCCATTCACCAGCGGAATAACGATTTCCTGACCCGGCGCTAGCCGGTCGATTCCGTTGAAGTCCTGTATTTTCCAGGCCAGCGCGGGATCGCCAAGGTAACGTCCAGCCAAGCTGCCTAGCGTATCGTTCTGGCCAGCGACCACAACAGCGAAGCGCTCGTCCTGCGCCAGCACAATGGACTTTCCGGAAAAACCGGCACACCCCACCAACGACGAGAACAGTACCGACAACACTGCGGATCTGAAAAACAAAAGGGGACGAATCGAGGGGCTGATACGGGAAAAAAATGTCATACCGAAAGTCATTATTGTTAGGTCCCCGAACAAGCCATGCGCTTGGTCAAATCTTCCCGGATTTTAGCAAACTCGCCTCGAGAAATCCGAGCCTTCCCGACAAACGGCTTTGACGATGAGAACACACCGCAGTGTGATGGCGGACCGGATCACGTCCAGGCATATCTGCCGTCCCTTCGACTTCAATTGAGCGCCGCCATCCTACGGCCCTCGCGAGCTTGCACATAACTTAGCTAGAGTCCATATTTAAGAATTACGAGATTGAACAACCGTTTAAGATAAGGCGTTGTTCAATGCGGAACTCGCTGAAATCACCAGCGTTTTATCCGCATATAAATGAAAATCAAAGGACGAGGGAACATTGCATGTCTGTACTATCGGAGTTGCGCCGGATGCCGGAATCCCGGCGAGGCGCCATGGCCCCTTTAAAGCAAATCGGGGTCCGCAACGGAATGGTGACACTCACCAAGGCCCTGATTCGCAGTCGCATGAATCGAGCAGAACTGCCTCGCCAATTCATGCTCTCGTTTTGGGACACCCTGGGAAATCGCGAGGCCATCATTGATGGTAAAAACCGCATCACCTTTTCTCAATTCAAAGAACGTGTGCTTCGCTTCGCTAACGGCCTACACAATTTGGGACTGCAACCCGGAGACCGTTTTGCGGAACTGCTTTACAACAGCTCCACGTGGTTTGAGGCCATGGGCGCCGGCACCATCACGGGCATCCACATGCCCATGCTCAATTGGCACCTCAAGCCCAATGAGCTCGCGCAGTGCATCAATGCCTCCGAGCCCAAGGCGCTGCTGGTGGATGCTGAATTTGTCGATGCGATTGTTTCCATTAAAGACAAGATACCGACGGTGAAGCATTTCATCGTCGTCGGCGACACCCATGTCGACGGCATGATCAGTTATGAGCAACTATTGGCCGAATCGGAACCCGTTCTGCCACCGGGAAAATTCGATATGGCGCCCCGCCCCTTTAGTGGCGGCACCACCGGCACACCCAAGTTCATGAACATCAACCGGGATCGCCTCACGGCCGACTCCGACACCGACCGCCGTGGCGCCACCAAAGATGAGTTGGTGCGATTGGGCCTCATGCAGCTAACGGCTTTTTACCACTACAAACTGGGTGAATTGAAAGACCCGGTCACGCGGAACGTGCGATCCCTGATACCGGGTCCGCTCTATCACGCCGGGGTGCAGGTGGGCGTACTGCCGTTTTTTCTCGGGGGTACCGTGGTACCCATGCGGCGATTCGACCCGGAAGGTTTTCTAAAGCTGGTTCAGGAAGAGCGCATTAACTGGGTGTTTGTTGCACCCACGATGCTGGAACGGATATTGGCATTACCCGAGGACGCTAAAAGCCGTTACAACCTGTCGAGTTTACGCACGCTCATTTGCGCCGCCGCACCGTGTCCGCCCAAGGTCAAAAAAGAAATCAATGCCCTGTTCCGGCGGCAAGGTGCGCCTGATGACGTATTCCACGAATACTATGCGGCTTCCGAGACCGGGCTGGTGACTATACTGGCCCCGGAAGACTACCAAGCAGACGAAAAACGCTACGATAGTGTCGGCAAGGTTCGTGGTTGCGATGTTCGTATTTACGACGAGGAAAGCGAGAGTTGGGCGCCGCCCGGCAAGGAAGGTCGCTTGCTCATGCGTACGCCGACGGTTTTCGGATTGGAATATGCCGGTGTCGATGAAGACGCGATGCGTAAGAACTTCAAGGAAATCGACGGCAAGCTTTGGTACGACGACGGTCTGATCGGCTACCTCGATGAGCAGGACTACCTGTACCTCACCTCCCGCGTGAAGGAGATGATCATCTCTGGAGGTGTAAACATCTTCCCCAACGAAATCGAACACGTCATCAAGCACCACCCCAAAGTGTTCGACGTCGCCGTCGTCCGGGCGCCCGACAAAGACCTGGGTGAAGTGGCCGCTGCCGTGGTCCAGCTAAAAGAGGGTCAAACGGCCACCGCGGAAGAAATCATTGAACATTGCAAACAGGAAGGACTTTACGGCTTCAAGATTCCGCGTATCGTCGATTTCGGCGAACTGCCGCGGAATCTCGCCGGAAAACTACCCAAGAAACAGCTCGAAGCCCATTACTGGGAAGGTCACGCCACCTACGGCTGATCGAACATCTCTGCCGGATTGTGTCAGGCCGCTTTGGCCTGGTGCAATCCGGTGACCTCTTCCGCCAAGGCCCAAAGGCGCTCCGCGACGACCCTGTCATAGCTCTCCCTGGACGTTCGCCGGGGTTTTCGGTTGACGAAGTATTGTCCCGTCACCTCCGCCACATCGGGCGAAGTCGCCAGATAAATGGGGGTATCAGCACCTTTGCGGGGACTTTTCAGAAACGGGCGAATGAACTTGGGGTTGGACTCAAGGTTGGAGCCGATCACCCCCGGATGCAAACAGTTGACTGTCACCCCGGTACCCCGTAACCGGTCCGCCATGAGATAAGTGAACATAATGGTGGCCAGCTTGGAGCTGGCGTAGGTCCGGAACATGTTGTAACGCTGCTCGGCCTGCAGGTCATCGAAATTGATATGACCCAACCGATGAAGCATGGACGCGAGATTGATCACCCGCGATGGAGCAGCCGCTTTAAGGGCATCCAGCAACAGGTGAGTGAGCAAAAACGGCGCTAGAAAATGCACCGCAAACTGCAGCTCAAAACCGTCCGCCGAGACCTCCCGTTTGGGCTTCATGATTCCAGCGTTGTGGATGAGTACATCCAGTCGTTTGTATCGTTCATTGAACGATTCGGCCAAGGCGCGAACATCCTGCAAGCTGGCAAGGTCCGCCACCAACAAATCGATTTGGGAATTGCCGGTAGCGCGCTGGATCGACTCCCGAGCCTCGTTGCCTTTCGCTTCATTCCGACAAACCATCACCACCTGAGCGCTCCGGGCAGCCAAACCCGCCGCGGTCTCCCGGCCAATGCCAGAGTTTGCGCCAGTGACAACGCAGATCTTGCCGGTCATATTCGAACCCGTGCTCATCGTGATCCCTCCCTGCCCGCGCCCTTTCGATCGGTTCTTGTTCAAGAATAGTCGCTGCCGTTGGACTGACAAATGCATCTCGCCGATGCGCGCACATTAAAAGGCGGGGCGGCCAAGCCCCGACCGAGCAAGCACCACTGGATGGGACGTCAGGATCCACTGTGAGCGCAGCCCATTTCAATGAAGCGATAAGCTCATGATTAAATTAAATTCTCTTCTTCCCCAGCGAGGCGCATCTTTAACCCGAACAACGAGGTAAAGGTCCCCTAAAAAGCAGACATTACCTGTCGCCGACAACCTTTGAACCTAGGATTTGAAGCTGGCACACTCGGGGACACCCTCGAGCCCTCGTTACCGCAAGACGGACCGTATTTTTGCGGCAGCAGCGCACCACGGAATCAGTCTATTTATGGACAAAAAACAAGAAAGATCCGAAACGTCGCCGGTAAGCGACCACCTCGAAGCGATTGTCGACCACGCACCGACGATGATGTACATCAAAAACCCGGCTGGCGACTATATTTGGGCCAATCGGAAATGCCTCGACTCGGTATCCTTGACCTTGAGCGCCTTGGAAGGCAAACGGGACGAGTATTTTTTCACCCCCGAGATCGCGCAAAAAATGCGAGACGAAGATCAGGAGGTATTGGAGCGTCAGACGCCGCTGGCCTTCGAACTCGCGATGGACTTCGAAGGCCAGAAGGCGACCTTCCTCACCACCAAGTTCCCGCTCTACAACGAAGCGGGTCAACGGGTCGCCGTCGGCGGGATTTCCACCGATATCAGCGAACGCAAGCGCATCGAGGACGGTCTGCGGATTATCGCGGTTGATCTGGGCGGTGCAACGGGATCCGAGCTCTACCAAGGCTTGGCACGGGAGATGGCCAAGCTCTTTGACGTCGACGGCGTAATGATCGGCGTGTTCACAAGCAAAAAACACGACACGATTAAGACACTCGCCGTCTGGCACCAAGACCGATGGGTTGATAGTTTCGACTTTCCGCTTGCGGGCGCCCTTGCCGGACACGTCACGGGTAAGAACGCACAGTTGTTTCACGAAGGGACTGAGAGCTTGTTCCCGGCCGCTGTGCGATCACTCCTGACCGACATCAACAGTGTGTTAGGTGTCCCTTTGTTCGACAGCGCGCGAACCCCGTTGGGTTTTGTGTCCCTAATGAGTTCGAAGCCCATCACCCACGTCCCCGAACAAGACCCATTGCTGCGAATATTCGCCGGCCGCATCGGTGTGGAAGTCGAACGGAACCGGACCGAAAAGGCGCTTTACCGCAGTGAACAGCATCTCAACCTGGCGCTGGAAGCTGGACACATCGGCACCTGGGAATGGGATGTCGCCATGAACCAACTCACTTGGTCGCGTGGGATCGCGGCGGTGATGGCGTTCGAATCCCCCTTACCGAACTCTCCAGAGTCATTTCTGGAGAAGTTGCATCCTGACGATAGAGAGCCTATGAGTGCGTCGGTATACCACTCACTGAAAACCGGCTGCGCGTTTCACATGGAATACCGCGTCGTCCAATCCAATCGACCCATACGGTGGATCGAAGGTCGGGGAAAACTCTATTACGACGCTGAAGGCAATCCCCAGTTTCTGCGCGGCACCGTCGTGGACATCACCAAGCGCAAGCAGGACGCGGAAAAACTTAACGAAGAGAAAAAGCTGGTCGAGAGTGTCTTGTCCAGCCTGCCGGGGGCGTTCTATCTGTTCGATCGCGATGGCGACATGCTCCGATCGAATCAACAAACCGCATCCGTTACCGGTTTTACGATAGAAGAACTCCGCACCATGAAACCGCTAGAGTTTTTCGCGCCGAAGTATCGCGGGGCGGTTAGCACAGCCATTAACAAAACCTTTGCCACTGGAGAAGGCGGCGTGGAAGCGCCGCTAAGAACCAAAGACGGGCGCGAGATTCCCTACTATTTCAATGGCAAGCGAATCGAACTGGAAGGTCGACCCTTCCTCGTCGGTGTCGGCATCGACATCAGCAACCGCAAGCAAGTGGAAGAGAAACTCCAACAATATCGGACCCATTTGGAAGAACTCGTCGAGCAGCGCACCACAGAACTGACAGCACTGAACGAAGAATTGGAGGCCTTCAGTTACTCGGTCTCTCACGATTTGCGAGCCCCGCTGCGCACGATTGAGGGCCTGAGTTTCGCACTGCGAGAAGACTACGAGAAACAACTCGATGATAAAGGACGTAACTACCTGAACCACATCCTCGAAGCGTCAGCGCGTATGAACGAACTCATCGACGATTTAATTAAACTCTCGCGGGTTAACCGGGGCGAGTTGAATCGTCAAATGATGGATTTGAGCCAGCTGGTCAGCGAACGGTCAGAGGAGATACGCAAAAACTATCCTAACCACACCGTGGAAATCGACATCACACCCGGGATTCAGGTCATGGCCGACTGGCGTCTTTTGCGAATCGCCATCGATAATCTACTCGATAACGCGTGGAAGTACACCACCACCCGTGACCGCGGCCAGATCACCTTCAGCGCGGTTGAAAAATCCGGTCACCGCGTATTTTATATTCGCGACAACGGCGTGGGTTTCGACATGCAGTGTGCCGGTAATCTGTTCACGCCCTTTCAACGACTGCACGACAGTCAAACCTTTCCCGGAACCGGCATCGGCCTTGCCACGGTCAAACGGGTCATTAGCCGGCACGGCGGAGATGTCTGGGCCGAGGCTACGCCCGATGGCGGTGCAACCTTCTGTTTCACGCTCGGCAACGGTTACCCTCAAGAATCGGAGGCGGCCGACACGGAACATTAAGCCGGCCGCCCCGCAGCCCACGATGCTTTAGCGGCCGGCGTTTTTGCGGGCCGCAATCGCGAGCCGCAAGGCATTGAGCTTGATAAAGCCGGTGGCGTCGGCCTGGTTGTAAGCCCCCGCATCATCTTCGAAGGTCGCGATATTGGCATCGAACAAGCTGTTCTCCGACTTGCGGCCAACGACTGTCACGTTGCCCTTGTAAAGCTTAAGGCGAACAACCCCGTTGACCACCGACTGGCTGCTGTCGATCGCTTGTTGCAACATCCGGCGCTCCGGACTCCACCAGTAGCCGTTGTAAATCAGGCTGGCATAACGCGGCATGAACTCATCTTTGAGATGAGCGACCTCACGATCCAGCGTGATCGATTCGATGGCTCGGTGGGCTTTCAGCAGAATGGTGCCACCTGGGGTTTCGTAACACCCCCGGGATTTCATGCCCACATAACGATTTTCGACGATATCGGCGCGTCCCACGCCGTTTAAGCCGCCAATTTGATTGAGCCGGGCCAGTATCGTGGCCGGCGACATCTGTTCGCCATCGATGGCGACCACGTCGCCACCTTGGAACGTCAATTCCAGATACAAGGGCTCGTCGGGTGCTGCCTCAGGCGCCACCGACCATCGCCACATGGACTCCTCTGCCTCGGCCCAGGGATCTTCCAATATGCCGCCCTCGTAGGAAATATGCAGCAGATTGGCATCCATGGAATAAGGGGACTTCTTGCCCTGTCGATCAATGGAGATACCATGCTTTTCGGCATAAGCAAGTAGCTTCTCGCGCGAGTTCAGATCCCACTCTCGCCACGGCGCAATCACCCGAATCGCCGGATTCAGTGCGTAAGCACCCAGCTCGAACCGCACTTGATCGTTGCCCTTACCGGTGGCGCCGTGTGAGATCGCGTCGGATCCCGTCTTTTTGGCGATTTCCACCAGGCGCTTGGCAATCAGCGGACGGGCGATAGACGTGCCGAGCAGATACTCGCCCTCGTAGAGGGTGTTCGCGCGAAACATGGGGAATACAAAGTCACGGACGAACTCTTCGCGCAGATCTTCAATGAAGATCTCTTTTACGCCCAGCGCCTCGGCTTTGACACGGGCAGGCCCGAGCTCTTCACCTTGCCCCAGATCAGCGGTGAAGGTGACCACTTCGCAGTCGTACTGCTCCGCCAGCCACTTGAGAATGACGGACGTATCGAGCCCGCCGGAATAAGCCAGGACAACTTTGCTGATCTGGGACATGGATTGCCTCACCCTAACGCGCTGAACGAACGGCCATTGCGCCGAAACTTAAGCGCGCCATAGTAGCAGAAACCGCAAGGTCGGCCGAGTGTCTCGATGCGTTGGAACGCTCTGCCATGACAGCGCTAGACGAACGCTTACCCGGATGGATCGCGGACGAAATAAGCCGCCGCGATAGCCTTACCGGTGAACCGCTGCCCTAGGCACCGATCTCTCGCAATGCTAATGTGGCACGCCGTTCGAATGGCGAAATCCAGGATGACTGCTCCGGGGGCTTGAGAGGTTCGGTTCATTGCGGAAAAACGCGATACTGGTAACAGGCGGCGCCGGCTACATCGGCAGTCACGTCGTGCGGCAATTGGGAGAGCGTGGGGAGAACATCGTCGTCCTGGACGATCTGTCCTCGGGCCACCGCGGGGCGGTGCTGTATGGCGATTTGGTGGTCGGCCGGACGGATGATGCTGTGCTGGTCGACCAGCTAATACGAGATTTCAAGATCGACACGGTTCTGCATTTCGCGGCCTTCACTGCCGTTCCCGAATCGGTCGCGAACCCGCTGAAGTATTACCACAACAACACGGTGGCTACCGAACGCCTGTTGCGGTGCTGTCAAGAGAACAAGATTCGTCATTTCGTATTCTCCTCCACCGCCGCCGTTTACGCCATGCCGGACAACGGCATCGCGGCCGAAGCCTCCCCCACCGTACCCAACAACCCCTACGGACGCTCGAAGTTGGCCTCGGAGTGGATGCTCCGCGACCTGGCGGCGGCATCGAGTCTGCGGCATGTGACCCTGCGCTATTTCAACGTCGCCGGTTGCGACCCCCAAGGCCGTATCGGCCAATCCACGCCCAACGCCACGCAGCTGATCAAAGTCGCCTGCCAAGCCGCAATCGGCACGCGCGAGAAAGTCCAGGTGTTCGGCACCGACTATCCCACTCCAGACGGCACAGGCGTACGCGACTACATTCACGTCGAAGATCTGGCCGATGCGCACCTGAAGGCTCTCGACTACCTCCGCGGCGGTGGTGAGTCGACAACCGTCAACTGCGGCTACGGTCACGGCTACAGCGTGCGGGAAGTGTTAGAGGCCGTCGCGCGACTCAGTCAAAACCACCTGACGGTGGAAGAAGCCCCGCGCCGGCCGGGGGATTTGGCCATGATGATCGCCGATGCCGCGCGCATTCGGACGTTACTGAACTGGTCGCCGAAATACGATGATTTGGACAAAATCGTGGGCTCCACGCTGGAGTGGGAGCGCCGTTTAGCGCCGTCTTAACCGGCCAACAACTCCGCGTAGACGTCCAAACTCGCGGCCACCACCTTCTCAACCGCGAATTCCGATTCCGCGAGCCTGCGACCGGCCTGCCCCATTCGCGAACGTAAGGCGGAATCTCCAATCAAGCGCGCCAATGCCTCCGTAAGTGCAGGCGTATCTCGAACAGGCACCAGCAAGCCGTTCACTTCGTGTTGCACGATCTCCCGACAGCCCGGGCTGTCCGTCGTGACAATGGCCCGCCCCCGGGCCGCCGCTTCGATCAGAATTTTGGGCACGCCCTCCCCGTAGGCCGAAGGAAGACAAACGATATGGCTTTCACGGAGTACCTCCGGCATGTCATTTCGATAGCCCCACCATTCGATGGCACCCGAGTCGTGCCAGGATTGGAGCTGACTGCGCGGAACCGCTTCCGGGTTGCCGGTATCCGGCTCACCAACCAAAGCGAAGCGGGCATTGATGCCCCGCTGGCGCAAAGCTTGGGCGGCGGCGACAAATTCGCCCACGCCTTTATCCCATAGCATGCGCGAGGCAAAAACGATCAGCGCCGGTTCCGGTGGCTCGGGCGCGTACGAAAAAGTCGCCACGTCCACCCCCGAACCGCGGATTAAAACTGCGCGCGACTGATCCACCAAGTCGTTGGAAACGAAGGTATCGCGATCGTCCGGGTTCTGAAAAATCACCCGCACGCGCGGAGAACTGAGCGCCAGGCGATACGCTGTTTTGACCGCCCTACGCAACAGACCACCGCGCCACCCCGCGGCGGTGGTGAAGACATACCCCAGCCCCGGCACCGCGTTCACCACCGCCCCGACACCGGCGATTCGGGCCGCGAAACTGCCGTACAACACCGGCTTAATCGTGACGTGGTGCACGAGATCCGGCTTGAACTGACGATAGATTCGATACAACGCAGCCACCGCCGCCAATTCGCCAAGGGGGTTCATGCCTCGACGGGATAGAGCCCAAGGGCAAAAATGAATGCCCTGGGCTTCCAGGCGGGATCGCGCCTTCGCATCATCCGGTGCGGCCAACCACACCTCGGCGCCGGCAGCCACGGCGGCTTTCGCAACCGGTAAGCGATGAGAGAGAAAATAACCGATATCGTTATGTACGAAGAGAATGCGTCGTCCCCGGATCACCGAGGCGGGGTCCGTAGTGCTCAAAATCGCTCCCGTTCCGATGGCGCTCACGCTCGCCAAAACGGCGATTCTAACGCAGCTCACGCCCGCAACGTATGGCCAACGCCGAGAAAAATGCGGCGATGAATACGCCGTACGGGCGGAGCGGTCCCATCTGCCCGCCGATTAGCAGCGTCGGCCAGTCACAGGCGCTACAATAGGCGCCGAATTGGCTGCCAGACGCTTTAAGGACACGCTTTTTTGAATCCGCTCGTCAGTATCGTGATCCCAACCTATAACCGAGCACCGCTCCTGGCACGCTCTATCCGGAGCGTTCTCGCGCAAAGTTGCGGCGATTTCGAGCTCATCGTGGTCGACGACGCCTCGAAGGACAACACGGCCGAAGTCGTACAGGGCTTTGACGATCCGCGGATTCGTTACCTGTGTCACGAGCAAAATCAAGGCGGCGCCCAAGCCCGCAATACGGGCATCGCGGCCGCGTCCGGGCACTATGTGGCCTTTCAGGACAGCGACGATGAATGGCTGCTCGACAAGCTGGCCCTCCAACTGGCGCGCGCGGAATCGGACGACCAGCGGCCAGGCGTGGTGTATTGCGGCTTTGTTCGCTGGGACCCGCCCAACGCCAGCTACACACCGGGCGCAAAAGTCGTTCAACGCGAAGGCGACATTCATCTCGCGGTTCTACGCGACTATTTCATCAGTACGCAAACGGTTCTGGTGCGCCGCGCGTGTTTCGAAGCGGTGGGGACCTTTGACGCTCGCCTCCCACGATTCCAGGACTGGGAGCTGATGATCCGGCTCTCCCAGCGTTTTCACTTTGCCCTGGTCGATGAACCCTTGGTTCTGGTCCACACCACCGCCGACAGCATCACCCGTGATGCCGTCGCCAAATGCAAGGCCCGCGAACTGATCCTGCGAACCCACTACGACACCTTGGCGGCACACCCGGAGATCCTCGCCGACCATCAGTACGCCGTCGGCCACTTGATGTGTTTGCAGGGACGCATGGCGGAAGGCCGGGCGTATCTCGACCAGGCCGTTCACACCCACCGGCGCCACTACAAAGCCCACGCCGCCCGGGCATTGGCGCGACTCGGCCCACAAGCCTATCGACAGGCGACGCAGTGGCGTCAAAGTGCCCGCGGTTAAATCGGGCCGCATTGCCATGAGCTTGCTGGATATTGTCATCGTCAACTGGAACGCGGGCCATCAGCTTCGCGATTGCCTCTCCTCCATCCAGACGGCAATGTCGGACGAGTTCACCCTGGCCCGGGTCGTGGTGGTGGACAACGCATCCACCGACGGGTCGGCCGATGACCTGGAGTCCCTGCCGCTTCCCATCACTGTCATCCGCAATACCGAAAACCGCGGATTCGGGGCGGCGTGTAACCAGGGTGCCGCCGGCTCCAACGCCGACTACCTGTTGTTTTTGAATCCGGACACACGGCTGAACAGCGACAGCCTCCGCCGGCCCATCGTCTTTTTGGACCAGGCCGCTCACGCTCGGGTCGGTGTTTGCGGCATTCGCCTGGTGGACGAGCGGGGCGAGACCGCCCGCCACTGCGCCAAACAAGCGACGCCAGCCATGTTTTGGTCTCGTCTGCTGGGTTTGGATCGCATCGCGCCCGGACGGTTTCCCACCCACATGATGAGCGATTGGGACCATGACGACAGCCGGGACGTGGATCACGTCATGGGGGCGTACTACCTTATAAGACAAGCGCTTTACCAACGTCTGAGCGGATTCGATGAGCGGTTCTTCGTCTATCTGGAAGATTTGGATCTTTCCCAGCGTGTGCGTCAGGCGGACTACGGTATCCACTATCTCGCCGACGCCCAGGCATTCCACAAGGGTGGAGGAACCTCCCAACAAGTGAAGGCCAGACGATTGTTTTACAGCTTGAACAGCCGCCTGTTGTTCGCCTTCAAGCATTTCGACCCCGTTCCGGCTTGGGGTGTGGTGCTCGGAACCTTGTTCGCCGAACCCTTCACCCGGTTGGCCTGGGCCATCGCCCAAGGCGCGCCGCGTCAAGCCCTGGAAACCCTGGGCGCCTATGCGCTGCTGTGGCGCGCCTTGCCGCGAACGCTGCGCACCGCGCGAAGGGGAGTGGGAAAATGAACGTCCTGCTCATGAGCCGATACGGCCGGCTTGGCGCCAGCAGCCGGATGCGCTCGCTCCAGTACGTTCCTTATCTGGAGGCCAACGACGTGTACGTCGATTGGCGTCCGCTGTTGGATGACGACTACGTTCGCGACCTTTACGCCGGCCGCCCCACCAATTGGCGACGGGTGGCCAAAGCCTATGTCACCCGAGCGTTCCAACTGCTTTTCAGCCGGCGCTACGATGTCATCTGGATAGAAAAAGAGCTGTTCCCCATGCTGCCGGCAACCTTCGAGCGATACCTCGGGCAGTTCGGCACCCCGTATGTGGTGGACTACGATGATGCGATTTTCCACAACTACGACCGCCATCGCCGGCCGTGGGTACGACGCGTTTTAGGCCACAAAATCGACCAGGTCATGGCGCGTGCGGCCTGCGTTTTGGCTGGCAACCAATACCTGGCCGACCGCGCCGTGGCGGCGGGTGCCGATCGGGTGGAGATCCTGCCGACGGTCATTGATCTGGAGCGCTATACGGTGGTGCCACCGGACAGCCCCGGATTCACCATCGGTTGGATCGGCTCACCGGGGACGGCCCCCTACCTGTCGCTGGTTGCCGATGCCCTAAGACCCATCTGTGAGCTACCCGATACCCGGCTGTTACTGGTGGGCGCGGGTGAAGCCGGACCGGATCTGCCGGCCGAACGACGCCCCTGGTCGGAAGAGCGGGAAGCGGCCGACATCAGCGAATTCGACGTGGGCATCATGCCCCTGCCCGACGAACCCTTCGAACGGGGCAAATGCGGCTATAAGCTGATTCAGTATATGGCCAGTGGCAAACCGGTGATCGCCTCTCCCGTGGGCGTGAACCGGGAGATCGTCAGCGACGGCGTAGACGGCTATTTGGCGGTCA
>JAXHTV010000042.1 GCA_034189865.1 Pseudomonadota bacterium
GAAAGCGGTTTTGACAACGAAACAGCACCCGACGGGCGGAGGCGCTTGAAAGCATTTCGATGGCTTCCACCTCCATCGCCTCGGCGTAGTTGGCCACCAGATTCCAACTGTACGCGGCCAGTTTGTGGCCGATAGCGTCCACCAATCCTTCCGGCCCGTACACCCGCAAACGCTTGGGGCGGCCCAGGTTGAGCCGCAGCAACCAATCGAAATCGGCGAAATGATCCATGTGCCGGTGAGACACAAACACATCGCTCACACGCAGCAGTTTGCGGGTGGGAATGGCGCGCAGATCTCCCGCATCAAACAACAGAGCCCGGCGGGCAAAGACAAAATCCAGCAGCAAGACGGGATCGGCAAAAGGATCGTTCGCAAGCAATGGCTGAAAAGAGGGTTTCATGATCTTCGCTTCTTGATCTAGCTCAGGATAATCCAAAAGACCATCACCGATGATGAGAACTCAAAAGCCGGAATTGATGCGGGAGGCGAATCATGTCCATCGGCGAATACTGCAACCGGGAAGTCATCGTAACGGACCAACATACCAGCGTTCCGGACGCCGCGTGCCTCATGCGCGACTCTCACGTCGGCGATCTGATTGTCGTTGAACAAGCCGGTGAGGAGCATCTACCCATCGGCATCTTAACCGACCGCGACTTGGTGGTTGAAGTACTGGCCCAACGGGTCGCGCCTGACACTTTGCTGGTCGAAGACGTCATGACCCCCAATCCCGCCACCGCGCGGGAGAACGAAGATATGCTCGAGGCTCTGAGCCGTATGCGACGCCTGGGTGTCAGGCGCATGCCGGTGGTGAACGAGCGCGGCGGCTTGGTGGGCATTCTCACCGCGGATGACGTGCTGGAGCTGCTCAACGAAGGCCTGACCGATTTGGTCAACTTGGTCAATCGCGAGATTGGCCACGAGCGAGCGCGCCGCCAAATTTAGCCAAACGTTGATCGAGCAGCGGTAGCGGATCATCCATCAGTCGCGGCGCGGAAAGCGCACTCGTGCTCAAAGGCACTCGCCGGAAACACGCCATCCCCACCGGGGTGTGGGCCTTAGGCTTGGTGAGCCTGTTTATGGACATCTCCTCGGAGTTGATCCATGCCCTGCTTCCGATTTTTCTGGTAACGGTCATCGGCGCTTCCACCATCACGGTGGGATTGATCGAAGGGATGGCAGAAGCCACCGCGGCCATCATCAAGATATTCTCCGGTACCCTCAGCGACTATCTCAGAAAGCGCAAGATCCTGGCCGTTTTGGGCTACGGCATGGCAGCGGTGACCAAACCGCTTTTTCCATTGGCTGACTCCGCCGCCACTGTATTCACCGCCCGGTTTCTGGATCGCGTGGGCAAAGGGATCCGGGGCGCGCCGCGGGATGCGCTGGTCAGTGATCTGACACCATCGCGAGTCCGCGGCGCCGCCTACGGCTTGAGGCAATCGCTGGATACCATCGGCGCGGCCGCCGGTCCGCTACTGGCCATGGCACTCATGATCTGGCTGTCGGACGACATCCGGGCGGTTTTTTGGGTCGCGGTCATTCCCGCCTCCATCTCAGTGCTCATTTTGCTGGTCTGGGTTCACGAGCCACCCACGCCGCTCACCACAGAACGCGCCCAACCACCCTTTCGCGCCGGGGACATTCTTCGACTGCCGCGTGAATTTTGGGCCGTCGTGGCCGTGGGATTGGCGCTCACCCTGGCACGTTTTAGCGAGGCATTCCTGTTGCTACGCGCCGCCGATGTGGGCCTAGCGCTGCGCTGGGTACCCTTGGTAATGGTGATCATGAACCTGGCCTACGCCGTGTCGTCCTATCCGGCCGGGGTTTTGTCGGATCGTTGGCCCCGCCGGCACATCCTCGCCGGGGGGCTGGTTTGCCTCCTGGGTGCGGACCTGTTGTTAGCGGCGGGAGGCATAGCGGGTCTGATGGGCGGCGTACTGCTGTGGGGTCTACACATGGGTGCCACCCAAGGACTACTCGCCGCCCTGGTGGCCGATACGTCGCCCCCAACGCTGCGCGGATCCGCCTTCGGCGTTTTCAACATGGTCGCGGGGCTGGCGCTGCTGGCCGCCAGCAGCATTGCGGGGGTGCTCTGGCATGTGGTGGGTCCGCCAGCAACATTCAATGCCGGCGCCGGTTTTACGGTTCTGGCGCTGATTGCCCTGGCTCTGCTCAGGGGAGGCTCAAAACCAGCATCCAGCCGGGGTGCCTAGCGGCGCTTCTTAAAAAACGCCCGTAACAAATCGGCGCACTCCTCGTGCAAAACACCGCCGGTGGCCGATGCTTGGTGATTGAGCGCGTTGTCTTCCAACAACCGGTAAACGCTATGCACCGCCCCGGTCTTGGGATCGGCGGCGCCATAAACGACACGCGCCACCCGAGCGTGGAGTAAAGCGCCCACACACATCAGACATGGCTCCAGCGTGACGTAAAGACAGCTACCGGGCAGGCGGTAATTGCCCAAGCGTTGGCCGGCGGCGCGCAAGGCCAACACCTCCGCGTGCGCGGTAGGGTCATGTTGCGAAATGGGCTGGTTCCAGCCTTCGCCAATCACCGCGTCATCCGCCACCAGCACTGCACCCACCGGCACCTCACCCGCCAACTCTGCCCGTTGGGCCAACGCCAGCGCACGTCGCATATAGGCTTCGTCCTGTGCCGATGACCGATCGGCCGGAGATTCACCCTTCATATACTGCCGCCCCCATGGCCACTCCAACTGGATTGCAAATTTTCATATTTTACCATTTCAACCAAAAGCGTCAGAGTCATTGATTCTGAGGCTTTAGGAAATCAAAGTTGTGTGATCCTCTTCAATTTCGACCGATTTTACGAATAGCTTGCCAAAAACGGTTGTATTTATCCGGCTGCGGCCAGCCCATCATCCAACAGGGCAACCATCCGGCGGACTGCTTTTGGACGAATCCGACTACGAAACTTATTTTCGCTGAACGATGCTTCCGGCGAATACCATTGCGCTATCCAAGCATTCGTGTGAATGACCACCCACCTCCACCGACTGGCCACGCCAGAGGACGACCCCTATTTGCTCACCGTGCACCGCTAGATTGAACTCAACCCGGTACGGGCAGGTAGGGTGCCCCCTGCGTCGGAAGACCCTGGGTCCAGCTATCAGCGCAACGCCTTGGGTAAAGAGAATTGACTGATCAAACCCAAAGCCGATACCAAAAAACAAGCCCCATCCCCGACAAGCAGTTAAGGGTTGATCGTTCAGTGTTTCGGGGCAGGATACCGGAGTGGGAGTTGTCCGCCTTCCGCTAGGCGACGAACAAAGCGTCGGGACTGAGAGACCATTGCTTTAAACAGAAAACAGCAAAAAAGACAGGCCGACGGGAGTTACCCTTCGGTCGCAGAGGAGGCAGACAGTCGGCCAAGTACCGCAGGGCTAAAAATCAATCACTCTGGCTCCATGGCTTCACCAGAAACCCTTCTTATAAAAAATCCTCGATAAACCAGGCGGCAAAAGCATGCCTACCGCTCAGATTTGCTTTTTTATAGACAGCTGAGGCTTGTTGGCGGATGGTTTTCTCCGCTGTACCGCGTAGTGATGCAATCTCCTTCAGACTAAACCCTTTCAGCAACAGCATGCCCACTTCCTTTTCGCTCTCACTTAACTGCCACGCATCAAACTGGGTGGCAATCACTTCTCCCAGCCTTCGCTTTGCTTCCAATACTTCTTGTGGTTGCTGCAACTCTTTGATGGATTCCAGTTCTGCATTCAAGGCTTGAATCACATACCGGTTTCTACGCAAGCGCCATACAATCCACAAAAGCGCGCCGGCAGCGAGAAACAGAATGGTTGCCTCTTGAACAAGATGAAGCGAAGCCGCCCCATGAGATAGATCAGCTATCAAATCAGCGCCGCTGGCAATCACAACAAAAAGCAGAAAGATCATGGCAAAATGATCTTGACTTAGGCGAAAAGGCACTTGAAATCCCTCCCGTTTCAATAATCTATGCTTAAGGCATATGTCCCAAACGCGCCAATTATGGCATTCGCCCGATGCCAAAAGTCATTCTTTACCTCATTGTTACGGAACATCTGATTACCCAGCCAACAGGAAGGGCCTTGGTATGAACCGAGAAATCACCGTATGGGACAAATTTATCCGTCTATTTCACTGGTCTTTGGTCGTTCTTGTGATCACCAGCTACTTTTCCGGGGAGGAAGAGCATTGGATTCACCCCTATTCGGGCTACGCCATTGTAAGCCTTCTTTTTTTGCGGATTGTATGGGGCTTCGTTGGCAGCCAACATGCGAAATTCAGTGATTTTATTTATTCTCCGAAAACCATTCTCACTTATACGGTCAGCGTTCTGAAAGGCCAACCGAAGCGCTATCTTGGCCATAACCCCTTGGGCGGCCTCATGGTGCTAGCCCTGTTATTAACACTACTCACCGTCACCTTTAGCGGTATGAAGCTGTATGCAGTGGAAGAAGGGAAAGGGCCTCTTGCTCAGAACATCGGCACCCCTCTGGTGACGCAAGCCTATGCCGATGAAGACGAAGATGATGAGTATGAAGATGACGAAAAAGATGAGGACGAAGAACCGGAAGAGTTCTGGGAAGAAGTACACGAGGCCTCCGTCAGCTTCCTGCTACTGTTGATCGCCCTGCATATCACTGGAGTTATCTTTGCCAGCGTGCAACACGAAGAGTCGCTGATCAAAGCAATGATCACTGGAAAAAAGCGACAGTGATACGTAGCACATTCACCCACTGTAAACAGTGACAACCGACCAAGCGCTTGGTCGGAAGCCCTCATGAATAGAGGGAAAAAAGCACCAAATATAGTGATAATGATTTTTTATTCTTATTATCGACGATTTGTTCAAAATAGGTCGGGCTACTCGTGCAAACCAGTCGGCGGGACAAATGAAATTATTCTGCTTTTTGTTGTCACAATTATCGTTTTTTCCGCCATCGGTCATTGACTTGCGGCGCTGACTCTCGGGCAACCAAACCGCATCGCAGCGGTCGACCGACGCGATGTAGGCAAAAACCGCTGACCTGGTGATTGGCGGTCGAATAGTGCCAAGTGCCGGTGAGTTCGATGTTTTCGGCATCCACCGGCAGCGGCACGGGCTCTATATCCGCGCTCTGGGCATGGGCCGCGCCGGAAATGGCCAAGGCCGCAATCGCCGCAAGGTCAGTTCTCATCGCTGTCATCCCTGAGTCTGTGGAATCATTAAAGAACTTTATCCTGCCCCGGTCACCCCGCCGATGACACTGGTCAAACCGCGGCGCGGGACAGCCATCCGGTCTCGACGTCCGCGGCAACATCCGCTAGAAAGCGTCGGTGACAAACGGAGCGTGCGATATGGCCGAAGAATTGATCAACTCCTTCATGACCGGGCCCGATGAAAAGGGTCGGTTCGTCAAGCCCGCTCTACTTTGCCGAGCGGCTTAACGATCGCCTTGGCGGCGCCCACAAGATCAACAACCCACTGGGCCAGGCCCAGTCCGCTCACTCAGGCAGATACCGATAATGGCCGGTGATCCGATAGCTGAACAGTACGTCATCGAGTGTTGGCCCGGCGCCGATATTGTGGACGATCAACGGATGGCCGCTAGTGAGACTGGTTCTGTCGGTAACGATACCGATGTGGGGCAGGTTGCCCGGCAGCATCCAGGTCACCAGATCGCCCGGTTCATAGCTGCCGGGCTGACGGGTGATGGCAAGCACCTCGCCGTGCCGGCTAAAGAAGGTTTGCAGATTAGGCACCCGGCGATGATCGATATTGCGGTCGGCACGGGTCAGGCCCCACATTCGGCGTGATGGATAGGAATCGAAATGGGCCCCAATATCCTCGTGCACGCGTTTTTGCAGGTCGATACCCAGTTGGCGATAGGCGCGAATGACGACATCGGTGCACACGCCGATGTCGCCTGGAACATCCCCGTTGGGATAATCGATCACCACATAACGACCGTCGTACCGTACCGTGTGATTCGTCCGGTCAATGGCAGCCTCGACCAGCTTTGAGGCCAAGGTGTCACCGTACGATGTACTGGCGCCAGTGAGCATTATTAACAGGATCAGGGGACGCATGGTCGCAATACCGAAAACGTTCGATCAATCCCTGTTTTTAACCCAGACGAACGCCAGTTGCCGAGCATTTTTTTCAGCAAGCGCGACACGGTGCAGCTTTGGAACCCGGTGCGGATGTCATCCTCTCAAGCCAAACCGACAGCCGAGCGCTACCCTTGCCTGGTGTCGTGGGCAACGTCCTTGTGCTTCACGCCGGGGCCTTCGCTCATCCCTATCCTGTGGGACCGACGCTCACCGGCCTGGTCGATCAATTCCACTAGGGTCTCGCCGACTTTAACCGTGCCAGCTCGAACATTGATTTTTCCTGAGGCCGTCGCTGGTGTGGGACGAATGGGGCCGGCTTGCGATGTCATGGCCGCAATACCCAGTAATCATTCTGTATGTCATGCGGCAACTGGTGTACTTCGATACTCCTGAAACCTGCCCGGGTGAAGTAGTCGCGGGCGCGTTCCCGCCCCCACATGGTGCCCAGCCCTTCGCCATCTTGTGCCAGGGATACGCTCATGCAATGCATGATCGAGACGGTATAGAGCAGTGTCCCCAGGGGATGCTCACGGTCATGATGGTGGTGGCTTGACGCGTGGATATCCTGCGCCAGATACACGCCATCAGACTTGAGGGTGCGCCGTATGCCTTGCAGCAGATTCAGCGGTTTTGCCTGGTCATGGATGGCATCGAAGGTTGTCACGCAATCGAATTTCTCGGTATCTGCGGTTACGTCGAAGTCCGACAGATCTCTGATTTCGAACGCGATATTTTTTAACCCGCGCTCACTGGCGCGCTCGCGCGCCCAGGCAATGGCCTCTTGCGATAAGTCGTAGCCTTTAAAGTGACTGGCAGGAAACCGCTCGGCCATTTTCATCAGCGCCATGCCGCGACCACAACCCAGATCGAGCACGTGGATACCGGATTCCAGGCGTTCCGTCAGCTCGGGCGCCAACGGAAGAATGGCGTCGAACAATGCAGGCAGCACCGTCTGGCCACTGTCTTCCGCCATGACTTCGTGAAAGCGGCGATACTTGTCGTAGGGCACGCCCTTGCCGTGATGAAAACTGTCGAGAACATCATCCTCAACTTGGCCCAGTAACGGAACATACTGAGCAAACACGGCCAGATTCGCGTCGCCGCTATCGGTGAGCAGCGAGGCGTGCTCGGGGGGTAATCGGTAGGTCATGGTATTGGCGTCATGATCCACAATACCTGAGACCGTCAGGCCACCGAGCCATTCGCGCACGTAGCGCTCGTTCAGTTTGCTGCGACGGGTGAGTTCGCTACAGGTCATGGGTTTGCCGTCGGCCATGTGATTGAAGAGCCCGGTCCGGTGGCCGAGAGAAACCAGCTGGAGCATCCCTCCTTCATTTAACGCCTGCATAAAACGGTTCTCGAATGCGGCCTGGCGGTTGTCATCGAATGCCGGGCTGGATGGGTTTAGTTGTGCGGTCGTCATGATGTTCTCCAGTATCGTGAGATTCGTGGGTCTGGGTCTCGCCGGCCCAAGTTGCGGGTAGTATCCAATCTGGCGCCCCGCTACACTCAAGCGGAAAAAGACGAAATCCGGTCATTTTTGCCATGCACCATCGAAAACCCCGTATCGCACTGTTGGTTATTCCCGAAGTTGCTGCCTCGACCCTGTACGGCATGTTCGATGTTTTCGCTTCTGCTGGGCGTGACTGGGCGGGTCTGGTGGAGGGTAGAGAAGGCGAATCGGTGCTCGATCCGCGGGTGGTGTCGCTCAGAGGACCGGGCCCGTTGGAGATCGCTAACGGCGTTCAGATCATGCCAGACGAGGACGACGGGACGACTCCGGATGTGGTGTGCGTACCCGAAGTTGCGGTGGCGCCAGGTGCAGCGTTGACGGAATCCCACCAAGTAGAGATTGCCTGGCTACGCCGCTGCTATGAGGCCGGTGCGATTGTCGCCACGGCGTGTTCCGGGGCCATGCTGCTTGCAGAGACCGGGCTGTTAGAGGGTACTGAGGCAACCACCCACTGGGCCTATTGCGACGCCCTGGCGAGTTACCCGGGGGTGCAGGTCTTTCCGAATCGTGCGCTGGTGGTCAGCGGTGAGGGTGGGCGCCTCATCATGGCCGGGGGCGGCACGTCGTGGGAGGATCTGGCGCTGTATCTGGTGGCAAGGTTGGTCGGTGTGGATGAGGCCATGCACATCGCCAAGCTGTTCCTGATCGACTGGCATGATGTGGGGCAGCTACCGTATGCGGCATTGGCACGCAACCGCCAGGTGGACGATGCGGTTGTTGCACGCTGTCAGAGCTGGATCGCAGAGCACTATGAAGAGCCTTCACCGGTCGCCACCATGATTCAGTTCAGCGGTTTGAGTGAACGCACGTTCAGTCGCCGGTTCAAACAAGCAACCGGAATGGCACCCATCGAGTATGTGCACACACTGCGTCTTGAAGAAGCCAAACAGCTGTTGGAAAGCAGCGATGAGCCCGTCGAAGCAGTCGCGCAAGAAGTCGGATACGAAGACGCCGCCTTTTTCGGGCGCTTGTTCCGCCGTAAAGTTGGCGTGACGCCCACTCAGTACCGTAAACGCTTTCGGGGGCTGCGCCAGGCGTTGGGTGCTACATGAACTTCGATGGCAAAACGTCTAAGTGGTACGCCACCCCGCATCATTGTCTCCTCCTTGACCACATTGAAACCCTGGCGTTCGCAGACATGTTCAAAAATTGCTGCTAATCGCCATAAAGGTTGGCCAAAAAACGCTGCCACACATCAACCGGAACTTTACTATCCCCATCCTGGTAGTTCGGAATACCTGCGCATCCATGATGCGAATCTCAGCACGTACGAATGACTCTCAAGTCTCCAGTCATCCACAGGGGCACCGTCCTTAACCAATTAATTCGGTGCCACGTCACAGAGCGTCCAGTCGGGATGGAAACTTTCCAGACGCTGCACAATGAGCATCATTCAAGATCTGATAATTTCTCTTCAAGAAAATTAACGAGTGCACGAACTTTGGGTGCGACGTGTTTGCGCGTTGGGTAGACCGCATAGATACCCAATTCAATTGAACGGTACTCGGGAAGTATTTCCACCAGTCTGCCAGCTTCCAGATCGTCCCCGATCAAAAACGTTGGATGTAGAATGATCCCCTGATGTGCCAGTGCAACCGCCCGGCATGTGTCACCGTTGTTCGTCGTCATCCATGGGTCAACCTTGACGCTGACCGGACCCTCAGGACCGTCAAACTCCCAGGTATCGCCACCCAACCAATAGCTGTATCCAATGATTTGATGCGCACCCAGCGCGCTTGGATCCGAGGGTTGGCCATACATTTCCAGATACTGGGGTGAGGCACAAAGAACAACCCGTGTACTGGCCAGTCGCTTGCTGATGAGGGATGAATCAGGCAGCGCGGCAATGCGGATGGCCAAGTCATATCCTTCCTCAACCACATCCACAACGCGATCAAAGAGTTCGACATCGAGCCGCACCTGAGGGTACAGATCGTGGAATACCCCCCAGAGGGGCGCGAGAGTCTGGACGCCAAAGGACACCGGCACATTCACTCGCAGGAGTCCACGTGCTGCACCACTGCGCGAGCTGACCTCAGATTCCGCCTCTTCAAGACCAGAAAGTAATTCACGGCAGCGGGTGTGGAACACGGCCCCCTCTTCCGTGAGTGATAGCCGCCGCGTGGTTCGATGCAGCAGTCGCACGCCGAGCCTAGCCTCCATATCTGCCACATGACGAGACACCGCTGGTTTTGACATGTGCAGAAGTTCTGCGGCTTTGACAAAGCTACCCGCATCCACCACGGCACAAAAAGTCTGCATTTCCTGAAATCGATCCATTGTTCCGAATTTCGGTATAGTTTATTTCTTAATTGATTATTTATCTCGTTTTTCTGAATAAGTAAAGTATTACTCGTACTCGGGACACGCCGAGTCCACCGGAGGACGACTTTTTGGACACTGTTAGAACCAGGAAATCCGCCCTGAAAATTACTGCCATCGGAGCCGGAAATATGGGTTCGGCCTTCGTTACACAACGGTCCCTTGCGGGCCACCAGGTCACTGTCGCCGCCCGCGATATCGCCAAAGCCGTAGCTGGCGTAGATGTCGTCAAGGCCTTCAACACCATCTTCCCCCAAGTTCTGGCCAAGGGCGGCGATTTCGGTGACGGCCGCAGGGCGACCCTATTCATCGCCGGAGACAGCGAGCAGGGCAAGGACAAGGTTCATACCGTGGCCGAAAGCATGGGATTTTCAACGATGGACGCCGGCGGACTGAGAAATGCGCGTTATCTGGAGCCGCCGGCCGGCCTGAATCCCTATCTCGAATAGAGCGCAGGCCTTGGCACACACATCGCGCCAACCTGGATGCAGGACGCCTAGACAGACAGATAGGTGTATTGATCAACGTATGTCACTGACTGGCAACCACTCCAAGCCGGTGGTCTTGCCTTCATTCACATGGATCAGACTCCGGCTGAAACCAAGTAACTACTGTGAAACTTTAGAGGTGAAACTATGAAAACGTTAGTGAAAAAAGTTATGGCAACCGAAACCAGTTTGAGCCAATCGGCTCTGCGTATCCCGGTCGGCATCATCTTTGTCGCGCACGGCGCACAAAAACTGTTCGGTTGGTTTGGTGGGTATGGTCTGGAAGGTACGGGTCAATGGATGGCCTCGATTAGCCTTAACCCCGGCTATCTTATGGCATTACTCGCCGGCAGCGCCGAGTTTTTTGGCGGCCTAGCCCTGATCCTGGGTCTGCTGGTTCGCCCCGCAGCGGCAGTACTCGCCTTTACGATGATCGTCGCCATCCTTGCCGTGCATATCGGTAACGGGTTGTTCATGAGCAATAACGGCTACGAATTTGGTCTGGCCTTACTGGCTGCATCGGTTGCTCTTGTCATCAGCGGTGCTGGCCGGGGTTCACTCGATGCCATGTTAGCCAAAGACTGAGTTTATATGCATCAGTTCGACCAAGCCGGGATGCTTTGTCCCGGCTTAACTTGAGAAAGAATATTGTTAGGAGATTCAAAATGTTAATTAATGGCCAATGGGCGAAAGATTTTCACCCCGTACAGGGAACCGACGATGAAGGCGGATTTGTTCGTGAGCAATCCCAATTTCGCAACTGGATCACGATTGATGGTAGCCCGGGACCTACCGGTGAAGGTGGGTTCGTCGCTGAACCCGGCCGCTACCACCTATATGTTGCGCTGATTTGCCCCTGGGCCTCGCGCACATTAATGACTCGCAAACTCAAGGGCCTGGAAGAGGCTATTTCGGTTACTGTGCTGGCCCCCCGCCCGACTGAGAAGGTCTGGCGCTTTGGAGACGATAAAAGTGTCATTCCCGGAATCCAGTCAGATCCGCTGTACGGCGCTGAATATCTTTACCAGATTTACCTGCGCGCCAAATCCGATTACACCGGTCAGATCACCGTCCCGGTGCTTTGGGACAAGCATCAAGAAACGATCGTCAACAACGAATCATCCGAGATCATCCGTATGCTCAATGACGGATTTGGCAGCCTGGCGCGGGAAAGCATCGATCTCTACCCGATGGACCTGCGTTCGCAAATCGACGAGGTCAATGATCGTCTTTACGAGCATTTCAACAACGGCGTCTATCGTGCCGGTTTTGCGACAACCCAGATAGCCTATGAGCGAGCCGTTCAAGAGGTGTTTGATAGTCTGGACTGGATTAGTCGGCGACTCGACAATCAAGACTACCTGGTTGGCGACCGTCTTACCGAGGCGGATGTTCGAGCATTTGTCACCTTGATCCGCTTCGATCTCGCATATCACGGGCTTTTCAAGACCAATCTTCGCCAGCTGCGCGACTATGGGAATATCACTGCATACCTAAAGCGTATCTATGAGCTGCCGGGCATTGCGGAAACAGTCTCGCCAGAGCACATTGCAACGGGATACTACTCTATTCGGGCACTGAATCCTTCCGGTATCGTCCCGGTCGGCCCCAAGGAATTGTGGTAATACCGGCCGCTCGTTTGGCGGAAGCATTGACATGAAGAACGATTCTGATTATTCCCAACTCAACGTCGAGCCCGTTTGGTACTCGGTGACGCGAGTCTCAAAGAAGTTCTTTTCCTTGCGGATATTCGATTGCTCGTCGAGCCAGGGCAGCGCGCAGTTTGCGCCGGGAAAAGGCTCACTGGTACCTAGCTGGCGCGCACGGCGGTTGGCGATGTAGCGGAACTGGGCAACATGGTCATCCGCACAATAGCCAAGGATCGGTTCACGGAGTATGTAACGGGCGTAGGCCGCCTCACTTGCCTCGGCCTCGTCCCACATCTCGCGCAGGGCCTGATCCTCCAGCGTCAGGTGGTTTTCTTCCAAAATCTGGCGCACGGTGCGGATACCGAAGCCGGCGTGCATGACCTCGTCGCGCATGATGTATTGCAACTGTTCCGCCGTACCCTTCATCAGGCCGCGCCGCTGCAGGGCGAAGATCGGGCTGAAACCGTTATAGAACCAGCAACCTTCGAACACCGCTGCGAAGAAGACGTAGGCCATGACGAAGTTTTCGAGTTCGTCCGGGTCACGCAAATCGATGTCCGGCCGTAGGATGGATTCCAGCCGCCGGTTGGCGATGCGAATCTTGCCATGGATCGCCGGCACTACCCGGTAGCGGTTGTAGATTTCGCCCTGGTCCATGCCAATGGATTCGATGCAGTGCTGGTAGGTCCAGGTATGCAGCGCCTCTTCGTAGACCTGTCGCGCCTGATAAATTTGTAATTCAGGCGCGCTCATCTTTTCCATCACCGCCAGCCCGATGTTGCGCATGGCAAGAATGTCAGAGGTCGTCAGATAGGCCAGCACGTTTTCGTAGACGTGACGTTCCACCGGCGTCAGCCGATGATGATAGTCCTGGATATCCTGCGCCATGTTGATATCCAACGGCGTCCAGTGGTTCTTGTTGGCGTTGAGGAAGTACTTCCAAGCCCAAGGATACTTGAACGGCGCCAGTTGATTGATATCCGTCTGACCGTTGATGACGCGCTTGTCCTCGGCACGCACCGGCGCAGCAGCCACCATCGCGTCTTCCCCATGCATCGCCGCTGGGTTCAGGTTGTCGAGGGTGACCTGTATCACGGCTGGGTGTGACTCGGTGGATGGCCGGGCGGAGAGGCCATCGTTACGGTCGGCACAGGGTTCCTGTGTGCCCAGCGGATCATCCCAATTCAACATGGGTGATTTCTCCTGGTTAGTGATCATTGGCAGGCTTCGCATTCAGGAGCCAGGATGGAGCAGACCTTGACGGGCGCGCTATCCATATCGGACTCGGCGGCGTTATCCACGTTGGTGGACAGCTTCTCCACGTGGGTAGCACCCAGGGTGCGCAAGTAATAGGTGGTCTTCAGGCCGCGCACCCAGGCCAACTTGTATAAGACATCGAGTTTCTTCCCGCTGGATTCGGCCAGGTACAGGTTGAGCGACTGCGCCTGGTCGATCCATTTCTGCCGCCGGCTTGCCGCCTCGATGAGCCAGCGCGTATCCATCTCGAACGCGCAGGCGTACTTCCGCTTCAACTCCGGCGGCACCCGATCGATGGCGGCCACTGAGCCGTCGTAGTACTTGAGGTCGTGCACCATCACCGCATCCCACAGGCCCTGCGCCTTGAGGTCGCGCACCAGATGCGGGTTGACCACCGTGAACTCACCGGAGAGGTTGGATTTGACGAACAGGTTCTGGTAGGTCGGCTCGATGGACTGGGAGACCCCCACGATATTGGATATGGTCGCGGTCGGCGCGATGGCCAGACAGTTGGAGTTGCGCATGCCTTTGCGCTTCACCCGCTCTCGCAGAGCGTCCCAGTCCAGTGTTACCGATTCGTCCACCTCGACAAAACCGCCGCGCTCCCGGCGAACCATTGCCATCGAGTCGATGGGCAGGATGCCTTGGCTCCACAACGAACCCTTGTAGCTGGCATAGCAGCCACGCTCTTCGGCAAGATCGGACGAGGCACGAATCGCGTAGTACGACAGCGCCTCCATCGAACGGTCCGCGAATTCCACCGCCTCTTCCGAGGCATAGGCAATATCCAGTTGGTACAACGCATCCTGAAAGCCCATCAAGCCCAGGCCCACGGGTCGATGGCGCAGATTCGAATGACGCGCCTGCGGCACACTGTAGTAGTTGTAGTCGATGACGTTGTCGAGCATTCGCATTGCGGTGGTAACGGTCCGCGCCAGCTTGTCGGTATCCAGTCCGTTTTCGTCAACGTGCGCCGCCAGATTCACCGAGCCCAAGTTGCATACCGCAATCTCCTTGTCGTTGGTATGCAGGGTAATTTCAGTGCACAAGTTGGAGCTGTGGACCACGCCCAGATGCTGGTTGGTATAACGCAGGTTGCAGGGATCCTTGAAAGTGATCCAGGGATGACCGGTTTCGAACAACTGGGTCAACAGCTTGCGCCACAAGGCTATCGCGGGAAGACGTTTCCAAACCTTGATCTCGCCCCGGTCGGCTCGGGCCTCACAGGCTTCATAGGCTTCGCGAAAGGCGCGGCCGGTCAGCTCGTGCAGCTCTGGCGTCTCGTCCGGTGAGAACAAGGTCCACTGTGCCTCTTCCGCGACGCGTTGCATAAACAGATCGGGCACCCAGGTGGCGGTGTTCATATCGTGGGTACGGCGACGTTCGTCGCCGGTGTTCTTGCGCAGGTCGAGAAATTCTTCGAAGTCGATGTGCCAGGTTTCGAGATAAGCGCACACCGCACCCTTGCGTTTGCCACCCTGGTTGACGGCCACGGCGGTGTCGTTGGCCACTTTCAGGAAGGGAACGACGCCCTGGGAGGCACCGTTGGTGCCCTTGATATGCGCACCGAGCCCGCGCACCCGCGTCCAGTCGTTTCCCAGACCGCCAGCAAACTTGGACAACAAGGCATTGTCGCGGATCGCACTGTAGATTCCGTCGAGGTCATCGGGCACGGTGGTCAGATAACAGGACGACAACTGCGGGCGCAACGTGCCGCTGTTGAACAGGGTCGGCGTGGAACTCATGAAATCGAACGAGGACAACAGATCGTAGAACTCGATGGCGCGTTCCTCACGGTCGATTTCATGGATGGCCAACCCCATGGCGACGCGCATGAAAAAGGTCTGCGGCAGTTCCAGACGCTGCTTATCGCGGTGCAGGAAATAACGATCGTACAGCGTTTGCAGGCCCAGGTAGGTCAACTGCAGGTCGCGCGCCGGCTTGAGTGCTCTGCCGAGCCGCTGCAGATCGAAACGGCCCAGTTCCGGGTCTAGCAACTGGTATTCAATGGCCTGGCGGACGCCATCGGCGAAGACATCGGGGTAAAGGGCGTCCCATTCGGCGCCGGCTTCGTGAACCAGATCCAGCGTGGTCAGCACTTCCATGCGCAGTGACTGCAACAGCAGCCGCGCAGCAACGAAGCTGTAGTTCGGCTCCTGATCGATCAGCACCCTCGCGCTCAGCACCAGTGCGCCGGCGACATCCCTTGCAGCGATGCCATCATGCAGGTTGCGCCGAGCCTCACTCAGTACGGCATCCGGGCTGACGTCATCAAGACCCCGACAGGCCGCGATCACCTGGGCACTGAGCCACGCAGAGTCCAATGGGCTCCTGCTGCCGTCCGCCTGGGTGACCATCAAGTCACCTTGTACTTTAGCCGCGGTATTCTGTTTCGACTCGGCATCACGCAGGCGTGCATGCTCCTCGCGGTACAGCACATAGGCACGCGCGATCTTCTGATGACCGCTGCGCATCAGTGCCAGTTCCACCTGATCCTGGATATCCTCGATGTGCACGCTGCCGCCGTCCGGCAGACGCCGGAACAGCGCGGAACCAACTTCATCGGTCAGCTGCGCGACGGTTTCATGGATGCGACTCGAGTTGGCGGCCTTGCCGCCTTCTACGGCAAGGAAAGCCTTGGTCATAGCAACTTGGATCTTGGACGCGTCGAAGGGTGTCAGTTTGCCGTTGCGGCGAATCACCTGATATCGGCCAGCGGCTTCAGACGGTTCGGTCAGCAGATTGTTGTTCGGGGAAAAGGATGTAGACGCCGGCTTGGCCGGTTCGATGCTGGTTGCTTCAAAATGCATGGGACCTCCAGTGGTGCTGTTGTCATGGAGGCCTGCGGAGAATCAAGGGACGGAGCATAGGTCCATCAAAGGACACGCTCCACCCTGTGACCTTGACGCGAGGCCCGGGTTATGGACATCGCAAGATGCCCTTCCGGCAGGTATTCGGACTTGGGGGCACGAAGTGTCCACTGGAAAATCTGGACGCTTCACCTTGGATCACGGCTTCCCATCCTGACGGACAGTGCCTGCGTGTGACCTTCGTTCCCCGATACCGCTGCGCGACAGTCCCGGATTCAAACCGGGTTCCCTGTTGTCACAACCACTACATATTGTGGCTGCGCCGGATATTAAACCCAAGATAAGCGACGCCCCGGTTCGCGTCAATAGGGCCGGTCACCCGGACAAACGCCCACCACGAACCGGGGGCCGGCAAATGCTAGACAACGTATCAGCCGGCCTGGGCGCGCAGAGTTTTCGCAGCGGCAACCATATTGCTCAAAGCCGGGATCACTTCTTCCCAATGCCGTGTTTTCAGACCGCAGTCCGGGTTCACCCACAGACGCTCAGCCGGGATGCGCTCGGCTGCCTTATTCATCAGGGCGATGATCTGCTCCTGAGCGGGGATGTTCGGGGAGTGAATATCGTACACACCGGGGCCGATTTCGTTCGGGTATTCAAATTCCTCGAACACGTCCAACAGCTCCATATCGGAACGTGAGGTTTCAATGGTGATGACATCCGCATCCATATGGGCAATGGCTT
>JAXHTV010000043.1 GCA_034189865.1 Pseudomonadota bacterium
TTTCGGCCAAGGCCCAGCCCGGGAGCGCTAGTGTCTCGTAGATCTGGCGGATCTCGCCCATGCCGTCCCGCTCCAGGTCTTCGAAGCGCACTTCCACCAGCCGCTCGGGTGGAATGGCCTGCCGCTGGGACAAATAGGCCGACATCATCCGTTCGTAAACGTACAGAACGATCTCGTCGCGCTGCTCGGGCGTGACAGCCTGCAGACCGAAACCGGCGGACATTTTGTCGTAAAGATGTTGGCTGGACCGGTACACATCGTAGGGATTGCGATAGATGTGCACAAATTTCGCGTCCGGGTAACGTTCTGCGAGTAATGCCAAGCGCGCCGTGTTGGGCGGGTTTTTCAACAACAGCGGCTTATGGGGATCGGCCATGGTGGCTTGCTGCAGAATGAAGTGATACCCGTCGAGAAACGCCTGCTCCTGGCCCTTACCCGCTCCCTCGAACAGGCAATACCGGTCAAAGAGCTTGGGTAACTCCCGTGGCAGCATCCAATAATAGTAGACCGTGGCGGTGGTGATGGCGGGCAGTGCCAACTCTTCTTCCTGCGGCAGGTCCACGCCTACGGGAAGGTTATCCATCGGTCTGCTGATATGGGGCAGAATGGGCCCCAATCGCGTGAGCCATCGGCCCAGCGTGAAGTAGCAGGTGGCCGTTCCGATATGACCATTCGATACCGTGGCAAACTGCGGGTCCTGCTTGAGCGTGTAGTGCAAATGCGTCGTGCCGCTTCGCCAATGCCCCAGAATCATCAGCGGTGGACCCGCCAATCGGGTGGCACGCACACGCGGATTATAGAGCTTCTCCTCTAGCCAACGAAAAGGCCCAAACGCCCGGTTGACCAGGCGCAAATAGGTCAACCGCCACCGGAAGTCCGGATCCGTTTGAAAATGCCGAAGTGTTTCCTCCAGAATCGGCGTTTTCGCCATCATATAGGGCGAAAAAACCGGCGGAAGATTGTCCAATTTCAGCATGTGGCCTCGCTTATCCTGCAGGAATACAAATAAAGGTGGCCGGCTTGTTCGGGGGCGAATGCCGCGCCCCCTGCCCCATCAGCAACGCATGAGATCACCCGCAAACGCGCTGAAACAATACGCCGGTTGCCGCTTCGTATCCCCACAAACTTAGTACATGTGCAAAATCGGCGTCATGCTTAACGATGCTTTGGTCAGAGCATACGGCCGAACAGCCTCGACAATGCGACGAGTTCCGCGGCTCGATTGGTTGCACCCATAAGCTTTGGCACCAGTTAGCACTCGCCCAGCTGGCTTTTTGTGATTGGAAGAATGGGGTGGGCTGCTTGGGGTCGACTGATTGCCGCCCATCGCAATCAGAACGGGCCGCCTGGGGTTCTCGACGGGGATGAGGGAACCTACCGGCCAATAGCCAATGGCACCCAGAAAGCGGATCAATGTGGCGCGAAAGAGGCAAAAAAAAATCTCTGTATATGGACATATACAGAGATTTTCCGATTTGGTAGCGGGGGCAGGATTCGAACCTGCGACCTTCGGGTTATGAGCCCGACGAGCTGCCAGACTGCTCCACCCCGCACTCGTGAGAGGGCGAGAGTATAGGTTAGAGCAACCGGTTTGTCAAAAAGCCGATGCACATAACTCCATCAATCCTCCCGGAACGATACCCAAAATGAGAACAATCAAGCCATTGGCGGTAAGCAAGGCCCGCATATCGAAAGACGGCTCGAACGGCTCGTGGTGCGTCGGCGCATCGAAGTACATCACTTTGACAACACGGAGGTAGTAATAAGCGCTGATAAACGCGAATATCACCGCCACAATCGCCAACCAATACATTCCTTGCTGAACAACGGCGTTGAGCACGGCCAGTTTGCTGTAAAAGCCGACTGTTGGAGGCACACCGGCCATAGAAAACATCAGCAGCAGCATAATCAAGGCGAACCAAGGGCTGCGCTCATTCAGCCCTTTGAAATCGTCGATATTCTCCGCTTCCAACCCCTGGTGGCTAAGGAGAATAATCATGCCGAAGGCCCCTGCCGCCATGAGCACATAAACCAAGGTATAGAACATGGCCGCGCCATAGCCTTCGTCCGTTCCGGCGATGATACCGAGCAGTAAAAAGCCGATATGGCCGATGGTCGAATAGGCCAACATACGCTTGATGTTGGTTTGGGCGATGGCAACGATGCTACCCACAGCCAGGGACAACACCGACATTAAAATCAGCATATCTCGCCAGTCCGCGTAGAGACCTTCGAGCCCCTCCACCAACAAGCGCATAAACATGGCAAAACCGGCTATCTTGGGCGCTGTACCCACCAACAGGGTAATGGGCGTATTGGCGCCTTGGTAGACGTCCGGCAGCCACATATGGAACGGCACCGCCCCCAACTTGAACGCCAGCGATGCCACAATGAATACCACCCCCAAAATCAGCGCGACATTGCCGACACGGGCCGCCATGACCTCTTCAGCCACTTGCGCCACATACAACGAACCGGTCACGCCATAGAGGATGGACATTCCGTAGAGCAGCATGCCGGAGGCGATGGCCCCAAGCACGAAGTACTTCATAGCGGCTTCCGCCGCAACAGCGGAATCACGGTTCAGCGCCACCATCGCGTAGAGCGAAAGCGACATCAATTCCAAACCGAGATATAAGGTAATGAAGTGGGCGCCGGATATGATCACCATCATACCCATGGTCGCGAACAAGGTGAGCAGGTAAAACTCCCCCTTGTGCAATCCACGGCTGGCCAGGTAATCGCGCGAATAAACCATCACAGCCGCGACGGTGACCAAAACCGCGATTTTCAAGGCAACCGCCAGTCGATCCAGCACGAACATGCCGCCGAAAGTCTCGACTGCAGCCTGCTCTAACATGGGCACGCACAAAATCGCCGTGACCAAAACCGAAAGCAGGGACAGCAAGTAAGTCACGTATCGGCGTCGATCGTCCACGAACAAGTCGACAACCAAAATCAGACTGGTCATGCACAGCAGGAAAATCTCCGGAACAACCGGTGAAAAGTCCGGGCTGACGAAATTCATTTCCATTGCTTCCTTATCCCAACCAGTATCTTGGACCGTTCACGAGCGCGAGCCGATCAGTTGATATTCAGCCCTTGCCCTGAAGAACATGCGCCAACAGTTGGTCGATAGACGGCGCCATCACATCAATTAAGGGGGCCGGCCACAAACCTAGAGCCAGCACGGCGACGGCCAACACCGCCAACATCAAGAACTCGCGACCGTTAATATCGTCCAGCGCCTGCACGCGATCATTCTGTACCGCGCCGAATATCACACGTTTGACCATCCAGAGGGTGTAGGCCGCGCCCAAGATGAGCGTCAGTGCCGCCAAGGCAGCGATCCAAAAGCTGGCTCTAAAGCTGGCCAGAATCACCATAAACTCACCCACAAAACCCGACGTACCCGGCAAGCCGGCGTTGGCCATGGCAAACAACACCATAAACGCTGCAAAATTGGGCATCGTGTTGACCACGCCACCGTAATCAGCGATTTGGCGGGAATGCATGCGATCGTAGAGCACCCCTACGCACAGGAACATTGCGCCAGAGATAAAACCGTGGGAGACCATCTGTACCACGCCGCCTTGCATGGCCATAGCGGAACCCGCGCGGCTACCGGTGGCTTCTACGATAAAAAACGGGATAAAAAACCCGAGGGTCACGAACCCCATATGGGCGATAGACGAATAAGCAATCAGCTTTTTCATGTCCTGCTGAACCAACGCCACCAGCCCAATGTAGACAACGGCGATGAGCGACAGGGCGACCAACAGGCCCGACATTTCCAAACTGGCATCCGGCGCGATGGGCATGCTGTAACGGAGAAAACCGTACGTGCCAAGCTTCAGGGTAATGGCCGCCAGAATCACCGAACCGCCCGTGGGTGCTTCAACGTGAGCGTCGGGCAACCAAGTATGCACCGGCCACATGGGGACCTTCACCGCAAATGCCACCAAAAACGCCAGGAATATCCAGGTTTGCTCGGCGCCGCTCAGCGGAAGTTGCTGCAGCGCCAACACATCGAACGTGCCGGACTTCTGATACAGGTAGATAAAAGCGACCAACATCAGAACCGAGCCGAAGAACGTGAACAGGAAAAATTTAATCGTAGCGTAGACCCGTCGCGGACCACCCCAAATTCCGATAATCAGGAACATGGGGATCAGCATGGCTTCCCAGAATACGTAAAACAGCACGGCATCCAGCGCGGCGAACGCACCGATCATGATGCCTTCCATGATCAAAAACGCACCCAAATACTGCGATGGCCGCTGAGTCACCACTTCCCACCCAGCGACCACGACAAAGATGGTCATGAACGCGGTGAGAATGATCATGGGCATCGATATACCGTCTACACCCAAGTGATAATCGGCGTTAAAAGTCGGAATCCAGCGAGCCTGCTCGACAAACTGCATGCCGGGGTTGGTGCTATCGAATCCGGTCCACAAGCCCAAACTAATCGCAAACGCCAACAACGCCACCGCCAACGCACACCATCGGGCGGCCGGGACGTTTCGATCTCCAATCAGTAACACCAACAGCCCGCCGAGGATTGGCGTCCAGATCGTGAGACTCAGCAGGTGCGGCTCCGCAAACATTCAGACTATTCCTTATCCCGCGAGATCAACGGATGAAAAGCAACCAGGCCAACATCACTGTCAGGCCGATTACCATCGCGAATGCATAGTGGTAGAGAAAACCGGATTGAATCCGCCGCATAGACGTGGCCAAACGGCCGACACGTTGGGCGGTGCCGTTGATGAGCGCCCCGTCGATCAACCCAGCATCTCCCGCTTGCCAGAAAAACCGACCCAGCGCGCGTCCACCAGCGGCGAACACGTTCAGGTAAATTTCATCGAACCAGTATTTGCGGTCGAGAATGCGATAGAGCACTCGACCGGGACCAAAACGCGTACTGAACCACTCGACCAGACGCGGATTCACCAGGTAGAGATACCAAGCCGCGACCACCCCGGCTAGCGCCAGCCATACCGGAAGGTTCTGTAAGCCGTGGGTCACGAACGCCACCACACCGTGGAACTCTTCCCCAAGGTGCGCCATCACGTCGTGCTCGTGATGGACGGTAATTACCCCGTCAAAGACCTTGCCGAAGAGCATCGGGCCGATCGTCAACGCGCCGATAATGACCGAAGGAATTGCAAGCAAAATTAGTGGGATGGTCACAACCGTCGGGCTTTCTTGGAGGTGCTCGCGAGTATGCTCGTCCATCCGTTCCTGGCCGTGGAATACCAAAAAGACCAACCGGAAGGAATAGAATGCGGTGACGAACACGCCGAGCAACACCGCCCAATAAGCGATATGCGCACCGGGTAAATGGGAGACTTCCACAGCCTCGATAATGGCGTCCTTGGAGAAGTAACCAGAGAAACCAGGGAACCCAATCAGGGCCAATGAGCCAATGAGAGAACACCAATAGGTAATGGGCATGTACTTTCGCAGCCCCCCCATACGGCGCATGTCCTGCTCGTGGTGCATCGCGATAATCACAGAACCGGCTGCCAGGAACAGCAACGCTTTAAAGAACGCATGGGTCATCAAGTGGAAGATGGCGGCTGAGTAGGCCGACACGCCAAGGGCGACGGTCATATAACCCAACTGCGACAAGGTCGAATACGCCACGACCCGTTTGATGTCGTTTTGGACCATGCCCAAAAGACCCATGAAAAACGCCGTGAATGCACCAATCAACAGGACGAAACTCAAAGCGGTTTCGGAAAACTCGAACAGCGGCGACATACGGGCGACCATGAAGATCCCGGCGGTTACCATGGTCGCGGCATGAATCAGTGCCGAAATCGGCGTGGGGCCTTCCATGGAATCCGGCAACCACACATGCAGCGGCGCCTGCGCTGACTTGCCCATGGCGCCGATAAACAACAGAATGCAAACCACCGTGGCAAGGGACCACGCTTGACCGGGCCAAATCTCGATGGTCTTACCGGCCCAGGCAGGCGCGGCCGCGAACGCTTCCCAGTAGTCAAGAGTGCCGGCGTACATGACAACCGCCGCAATACCGAGCAGGAAGCCGAAGTCACCCACCCGGTTGACCAAAAAGGCCTTCATATTGGCAAAAATGGCCGTGGGTTTCTTGAACCAGAAACCGATCAGCAGATAAGACACCAAACCGACCGCCTCCCAGCCGAAAAACAGCTGGAGGAAGTTATTTGACATCACCAGCATCAACATGGCGAAGGTAAACAGCGAGATATAGCTAAAAAAGCGCTGATAGCCGGGATCGTCGTGCATGTAGCCGACGGTATAGACGTGGACCATCAAGGAAACAAAGGTCACCACAGACATCATGATGGCGGTGAGACTGTCGACCAGAAACCCCACCTCGAAACGAATACCGTCGCTCACCATCCAGGTGTAAACCGAAGCATTGTAGGGCTCCGCCCCGTCTACGAAAACGTCTTTCAGTACCAGCAGGGAAAGGAGAAACGAGACAGCAACGCCGCCGGTGGTCAGCCAATGCGCACCGGTTCGGCCCACGACGTTTCTGAATAAACCCACCACCACCGAGGCGAACAGCGGTGCAAGAACGATTGCCAGATAGACGCTTTCCATGGAATCAGCCTTTCATGACGTCGAGGTCTTCGACGTTGATGCTTCGCTTGGTGCGGAAGACAAGCACGAGGATCGCCAAGCCGATGGCGGCTTCTGCCGCAGCCACGGTGAGGATGAAAAAGACGAACACCTGGCCTTCCAGATCGCCCAAGTAGCGAGAAAAGGCAACAAAGTTCATGTTCACCGCCAGCAACATGAGCTCGATGCACATCAGAAGCACAATCACGTTTTTTCGATTGATAAAAATGCCTGCGACGCTGAGCACGAATAAGAGCCCGCCAAGCACCAAAAAATGTGACAAGGAAACCATGATTACTCCTGCCGCCTTCCCTTGAGCAAGAACCCGTTCGAGGCTGACCTTACTGCTTTTTCTCTGCCGGCATCTTAACGATGCGGATACGGTCACGCGGGTTGACCCGGACCTGTTCCGCCGGATTCTGGACCCGACGACCTTCGACCCGCCGCATGGTCAATGCGATGGCCGCGACAATCGCCACCAGCAATATCACCGCCGCGATCTCAAACGGATAGACGTAAACGGTGTAAAGCAGTGCCCCAAGTTCCTGGGTATTGCTGTGCCCTTCCGGATACGGCACCGGGGTTCCGTATGTTTCGATACTGAACTGACCCGACCCCAATACGGCCAGCAGCTCCAGCACGATACACAGAATCACCACCGTTCCCAGCGGTAAATACCGCGTAAATCCCTGGCGCAGAACGTCGGTATTGATATCCAGCATCATGACGACAAAAAGGAACAACACCATCACCGCGCCGACGTAGACCAATACCAGGATGATGCCCAGAAACTCGGCGCCGATCAGAATCCACAGAGCGGCACTGGTGAAAAACGCCAGCACCAGATAGAGCACCGAGTGAACGGGATTGCGCGCGGTAATCACACCGGCGGCCGCACCTACCACGATGGCGGCGAAAATATAAAACAAAATCAGCTGAATCATTCTGGATTCATCCCATTGCGCCCTCGTAACCAGGCAACGCGGTTTTACATCCGGCCCGCTTAGCGATAAGCGGCGTCCACGGCCCGATCCTGGGCGATGATATCTTCATATTTGTCGCCAATGGCGAGTAACTTGTCTTTGGTAAGAATCTGTTCGCCACGGTTCTCAAAGTGATACTCGAAAATGCGCGTTTCCACGATGGAATCGACCGGGCAGGCCTCCTCACAAAAACCGCAGAAAATGCATTTAAACAAATCGATGTCGTAGCGCGTGGTGCGGCGCGTACCGTCATCACGCTGCTGAGATTCAATGGTGATGGCCAAGGCTGGACAAACCGCCTCGCAGAGTTTGCAGGCAATGCAGCGCTCTTCGCCATTGGGATAACGACGCAGCGCGTGCATGCCACGAAAGCGAGGACTCTGGGGCGTTTTCTCTTCCGGATAGAAGATAGTGACTTTGCGGTTGAACATCTCCCGCACCGTCACGGACAAACCCACCAACAGCTCCCACAACAGAAAGCTTCGGACGTAACCGGAAACGTAACGCGCAACCGTACTCATATCGAATACCCTACCCGAGGTTGCTTCAGAACCATGGTCCGAAGCCCACGTAAACAAAAACGCCCACAACCGCTAACCAAACGATGGTTACCGGGATAAAAACCTTCCAACCCAGCCGCATGATTTGGTCATAGCGATAGCGCGGAAAAGTGCCTCGGAACCACAGGTAGCAGAACAGGAAAAACGCCGTTTTCAATGCCAACCAATGAAATCCGTGGCTCGCGAGACCGGGGATTCCGCCCAAAAACGGCACGTTTTCAAAAGGCGACAGCCACCCTCCGAGGAAAAACACCGTAATTAACGTTGAAATCAAAACCATGTTGGCGTATTCGGCCAGGAAGAACAGCGCAAAGGCCATGCCGCCATACTCAACATGGAAACCCGCGACGATTTCCGACTCACCTTCCGCCATGTCGAACGGCAGGCGGTTGGTTTCCGCAATACCGGAAACCCAATAGACCACGAACAACGGCAGCAAAGGCACGGCAAACCACATCCAAATGCCGCCTTGCTGAGCTTTGACGATGTCATTGAGATTCAAACTGCCGGCGGCCATCAAAACCCCCACCAACGCGAAGCCCATAGCCAACTCATACGCGACGACCTGCGCCGCGGCACGCATGGCGCCGAGCAGCGCGTATTTGGAATTCGACGCCCATCCCGCCAGGATGATGCCGTAAACACCGAACGAGGTCAGCGCCAGCACGTATAGAACTGCGGCATCGATATTGGCCAACAGCACACCGTCGGCAAACGGCACGACCGCCCACGCCGCCAAGGCGGGAATAAACGACAGAATCGGTGCACTGAGAAACAAAAAGCGGTTGGCGTTGGTCGGAATAATGATTTCTTTAAACGCCAACTTCACCGCGTCGGCAATCGGTTGGAGCAAACCGGCATAACCCACGCGGTTGGGTCCCACCCGAGACTGGATAAAGCCGAGCACTTTCCTCTCCGCCAGTGTCAGGTAAGCAACCACGCCCAACAAGGGGAAGATGATCGCCATGATGCCGAGCAGAATATTCACCGGAACCCTTACGAGTTCAGGAACAGCACCCCAAGTTGCGAGCATGGTGTCGAGCATGTTGTGTTGCCTTAAACTATCTCTTCAGACCAACCGGGCCGCTTGAGCCTGGCTCAAGTGGACTGAACTTCAACCGAACCAAACCGTTCCCCGAGCATTCGGGTTTCGGGAATACCCGCGGCGATACAAATCCAACCGTCTGCAAGCCCGTTATCGATCACCAAAGGAAGCGTCACGCGTCCATCACCCTGACTCACCACCACTTGATCGGCATCTGTCAGGCCAAGCCTTTCCGCCTCTGATGCATTTAGATAGGCCTTTTTGGCCGCATCCGCATCCGGCGTTTCCTGTAGCGGCTTGGAACGCCGCACTAAGCCATCACTGGCACACAGCGGCACTTCACCCAGCCGTTGCAGGGTCGGCCGCAGCGGACGCTCGATACCGCCAGTGAGCTCGTAGTGATTGTTGGGCATAACGGCGCCCACGGCCTCACGAGCTGAATCGGCGACTTGCTTCGCCGAGACGTAGTCGAAGCCGTCCAGGCCCAGGAGGTTACCCATCACCCGCAGCAGTTTCCACGCGGGCCGTGACTCGCCAACCGGCGCGGCACAGCCATTGAACGACTGCCAGCGCCCTTCTGCGTTGATGAAGGTCCCGGCGGTCTCCGCAAAGGTACCGATGGGCAAAATCACATGCGCGTAATCACGCATCGCCTTGCTGACAAACGGCGTGAGCGCGACGACGAAATCGGCATCGTTAAGAACCGCCTCCGCCTGCCGGCCGTTACGTGCTTCCAACTCCGGTTCAACACCCAGCAACAGATAGCCACGCATGCCGTCGGTCAACATCTCGCCAGCGTGTTTGCCCGCTTGCTGAGAGGGCGAACCGCCCAGTTGACGATGCGGGACGATGCCACATAGCCAAGCACCCGCCGCATTGCCCCCGGCGGGCAGATAGCCCAGTCGGGAATTGGTTGCAGCGGCCACATAAGCCGCGAGTGCGCGCAGTACGCCAGCGCCGGGAGCATCTGCTGCGATCTGACCCAGCAACACCGCGGCGCGCTCGCCGTCACGCAGTATATTCGCCACCGTGATGTGGGTTTGATCCGGGGAGACGCCCTGGACCACCGACTCAAGCGCTTTGGGAATCGACTCGCCGGTCAATTCCGACACCGCGAGCGCAACGGCCGCGAGAGACTCGCCCATGTCGGACGTAACAACATGCGCGGGTAAATCGAAGCGAAAATCGAAATCTTTCGGGTTAATGGCGCAGATTTGACCGCCGGCCATGGCGGCCTTGCGAAGGCGGTGATGGGCCAGTGGAACCTCTTTACGCACGTTGGAACCGATCACCAAGGCTCCACTCAAGCGCTCCAGGTCAGCGATATCCATGCCCAGCCAGGGGAAAACCGGCATCTGGGTCTGGTCGCCGAACTCCGCTTGGGACTGGCGATGGTCGACATTGGCACAACCCAGTCCGTCGGCAATCCGCTTGAGCAAGAACAACTCTTCCACGGTGGCGTTGGGCGAAGCCAAAATACCGAGGTCGGAGGCATCTACCCGTTTCAGGCCCTGGATAGCCGTCTCCAGAGCGGTTTCCCAGTCAGTTTCTTCCCATACGCCGTCGACGTTGATCATGGGTGCCCGCAGCCGGCTTTCGCTGTAAATCGCCGGATAACTGAAGCGGTCGCGATCACTAACCCAAGTTTCGTTGACCCCCTCGTTTTCCCGTGGGACAACACGCATTAATTGGCCACGACGGACGTGGGCGTTGAGGTTGGTACCGAAACAGTCGTGGGGCGACACGGTCGCCGCTTGTTCCAATTCCCACGGACGGGCTGTATAGCGAGACGGGCGTGCCGTCAATGCGCCCACCGGACACAAATCGATCACGTTCCCCGACATTTCTGAGGTCACGGTACGACCGACATAGGTGCCGATGCGCATGAACTCGCCCCGTCCCGTAGCGCCCAGCTCTCGCAGCCCCAGTACCTCCTCGCCGTAACGCACACACCGCGTACAGTGGATGCAGCGGGTCATGTCTGTGGAGATCAACGGTCCGAGATTTTCGTCCTGAACGATACGCTTACGTTCGGTGTATTGAGACACATCGCCGCCGTATCCCAGCGCCAGATCTTGCAATTCGCATTCACCACCCTGGTCGCAGATCGGGCAATCCAGTGGATGATTGATGAGCAGGAATTCCATCGTCGCCTTTTGCGCGGCGATGGCTTTAGGCGAACGAGTGAGCACTTTCATGCCGTCGGCAACGGGTGTTGCGCAGGCGGGCAGCGCCTTGGGCGCACGCTCGACTTCCACCAGACACATCCGACAGTTGGCAGCAACCGACAGCTTCTTGTGGTAGCAGAAACGCGGAATATAGTTGCCCGCGGCATCCGTTACCTCAATCAGCATCTGACCTTTGCGCGCGGGAAGCGCGACGCCGTCAACCTCGATTGTGATCTCTTCGTTACTCATAAATGCTCAGTCCGACGCTGGGTCCGTTCCCAAACTTGGCCCGCAAAAGCTCACGCGGCCGCCTGCGGCTGGTCGCTCACAGACACCATGCATTGCTTGTGGTCGATGTGATACTGAAATTCATCGCGAAAATGCTTGATAAAGCTGCGAACCGGCATGGCGGCAGCATCTCCCAAGGCGCAAATCGTGCGACCTTCGATCTTGCTGGCCACGTCATCCAACATGGCCAAATCGGCCGGCTGGCCCTTGCCATGCTCTATCCGGCTAACCACGCGATGCAACCAACCTGTGCCCTCTCGGCACGGGGTACACTGACCACAAGACTCGGCGAAATAGAAACGTGAAATCCGCTCCAGGACACGCACCATACAGGTGGTTTCGTCCATCACGATGATGGCGCCCGAGCCCAGCATCGAGCCGGCTTGGACAACGGATTCATAATCCATGTTGACGTCCATCATGATGTGCCCCGGCAGCACCGGCACGGACGATCCACCCGGAATCACTGCCTTAAGCTTGCGGTTATCGAGAACACCGCCGGCCATTTCCAAAATCTTCGCAAAGGGCGTACCCAGCGGAACTTCGAAGTTTCCGGGACGATTGACGTGACCGCTCACGGAGAACAGCTTCGTCCCACCGGCTTTCTCAGTGCCCAGGGACGCGAACCACTCGCCGCCCTTGCGCATGATGGTGGGCACCGAAGCGTAGCTTTCGGTGTTATTGATGGTGGTGGGCTTGCCATACAAACCGACATTGGCCGGGAACGGCGGTTTAAACCGCGGCTGACCTTTTTTCCCTTCCAACGACTCGAGTAGCGCCGTTTCTTCACCACAGATGTATGCCCCTGCGCCCAAGTGCGCATGGAGGTCGAAATCCACGCCGGAGCCCAGGATATTGCGACCCAGGAATCCCTGCTCGTAGGCTTCGGCCAAAGCCTGGCGGAAACGACCGAAGGGCTCGTCCATGAACTCGCCTCGAAGATAGTTGTAACCCACGGTGGCGCCCATGGCGTAAGCGGCGATGGCCATCCCCTCGACCAGGGCGTGGGGATTGAAACGCAAGATGTCGCGGTCTTTGCAGGTGCCCGGCTCGCTTTCGTCGGAGTTACAAACGACGTATTTCTGTCCGTCGTAGTTCTTCGGCATGAAGCTCCACTTCAAGCCAGTGGGAAAACCGGCGCCGCCACGCCCACGCAAACCGGATTTCTTCACCGTTTCGATGACGTCTTCGGGCGGGATTTTCTCAGTCAGAATGCGCTTCCATGCTTCATAGCCACCCACCTTGAAGTAGTTCTCCAGGGTCCATGGCTCGTCGAATTGAAGGGTGCTATAACAGACCGAGGTTTCCATTCACTCACTCCAGACCATCAATGATTTGGTCTACCTGTTCCAAGGTCAGGTTTTCGTAGTACTTGTGGTCGACCATCATCATCGGCGCGCCGACGCACGCGGCTAGGCACTCCTCTTCCCGCTTGAGATAAATCCGGCCGTCGGGTGTCGATTCCCCGAGGTTAATGCTCAGCTTGTTCTCTAAGTGCCGAACGATGGCATCACCGCCTCGCAGCATGCAGGAAATGTTGGTGCAGACCGACACGCTGTGACGTCCCACCGGCTCGGTTTCCAGCATGGAGTAAAAACTGGCGACTTCGTAAACCGTGATGGACGGAAGATCCAGGTAATCAGCGACGGCGTCCATCAAATCCACCGTCAGGTACCCCTTGTTCTCGTGCTGCACCGCATGTAACGCATAGAGGATCACGGATTGTTTCCGGTCGGGTGGATACTGCTTGAGCCATCCGTCGATTTCGTTCTTTACCTCTGCCGACAGTCGCGCTGCCGGCCGTACGGGCAACTCGGCCATTAGCGGTCAATCTCCCCGAATACGATGTCCATGGTACTGATCACAGCCACGACGTCTGCCAGCATGTGTCCGCGGACCATTTCATCCATGGCTGCCAAGTGCGGGAAACCCGGCGCGCGAATTTTTAGCCGATAGGGCTTGTTGGCACCGTCGGAGACGATGTAACAGCCGAATTCACCTTTGGGGGCCTCGACAGCCGCATAGGCTTCCCCTTTGGGAACGCAGTAACCTTCGGTAAACAACTTGAAGTGGTGAATCAACGCTTCCATGTCGCGTTTGATGACTTCACGCGCCGGCGGGACAATCTTGTGGTCTTCCAGGCGAACCGGGCCGGGATTGTTTCGTAACCAGTCAATGCACTGCCGAATGATTCGATTGGACTGACGCATCTCCTCAATGCGAACCAAATAGCGATCGTAGCAGTCACCGTTGACACCCACGGGAATGTCGAAATCCAATTGATCGTAGACTTCGTACGGCTGTTTCTTGCGAAGGTCCCAAGCGACACCCGAGCCGCGCAGCATCGGCCCGGTGAACCCAAGCTCGATGGCGCGATCGGCGTCTACGGCACCGATACCCACGGTCCGTTGCTTCCATATCCGGTTGTTGGTCAGCAGCGTTTCGTATTCGTCCACACAGGCGGGAAAACGCTCAGCAAAGGCTTCGATGAAATCCAACAGCGAGCCTTCCCGGTCCTGGTTGAGCTGATCCAACTCTTTCTGGCTTCGCAACGGAGAGGCTTGAAACTTTGGCATACTGTCGGGCAGGTCGCGGGCAACACCTCCCGGCCGATAGTAAGTCGCATGCATTCGAGCGCCGGAGACCGCTTCGTAGCAGTCCATCAATAACTCGCGCTCTCTAAAGCAATAGAGGAAAACGGTCAACGCGCCGATGTCCATGGCGTGCGACCCCAACCACAACAGGTGGTTCAGAACCCGCGTAATCTCATCAAACATCACGCGAATATATTGCGCCCGCAGCGGCGGGGTAATATCGAGCAACTTTTCGATCGCCAGCACATAGCCGTGCTCATTACACATCATCGACACGTAATCGAGACGATCCATATATCCGATGCTTTGATTAAACGGCTTACTCTCGGCGAGCTTTTCTGTCGCTCTGTGCAGCAAACCCACGTGGGGATCCGCGCGCTGAATGACTTCTCCGTCCATCTCCAGAACCAAACGCAACACGCCGTGCGCAGCCGGGTGCTGCGGCCCGAAGTTCATTGTAAAATTCTGAATCTCAGGCATCTTGCGACGCTCCCCCGGCGATCTCACCGTGTTCTTGATCCTCACGGATGACCTTTGGCACCAGCGTTCTCGGCTCAATCTGCACTGGCTCATACACAACCCGGCCTTTCTCGGGGTTGTAGCGAACCTCAACATTGCCGATGAGAGGAAAATCCTTGCGGAACGGGTAGCCGATAAAGCCGTAGTCTGTCAGGAGCCGGCGCAAATCGGGATGATTCTCGAAGTGGATTCCGAAAAGATCAAAGGCCTCACGCTCAAACCAGTTGGCCACTGGCCAGATCTCGACCACCGAAGGCAAAACAGGCAGCTCAGAATCCGGAATCCAAACCCGTACCCTTAAACGCAAATTTTTGTCGAGCGAAAGCAGATGGTAGGCAACGGCGTAACGTGTGGCAGAACCGTGATCCGGGTCGCTGTCGGGGTCATAGCGATCCACACCACGGCTGAAGCCCAATTCCGTCGAATCAACCGTCGCCCACTCAGCGTCACCGTAGGCCAGATAGTCCACACCGCAAAGATCGATCAGTTGACGAAACAACAGGGCCTCGTCATCCCGCAACACCCGCGCTGATTCCAGCAAGTTCTCGGCCGCGACCTCCACGGTCACTTCATCGACTCTGGCATCGTAAACGACCTTGGCGTTGGGAAACCTATCGCCCAATTGCTGCGCTAATGCCTCGTACGCCTGACTCATGTCGCTGTGTTCCTAGCGGGCGATGGTGTTGGTTCTTTTGATCTTATTCTGGAGCTGGAGTATGCCGTAGAGCAAAGCCTCGGCCGTCGGCGGACAACCGGGCACGTAGATATCTACCGGCACCACCCGATCGCAGCCCCGAACAACAGAATAGGAGTAATGATAGTAACCACCGCCATTGGCACAGGACCCCATAGAAATCACCCAACGGGGTTCCGCCATCTGGTCGTACACCTTGCGCAAGGCCGGAGCCATCTTATTGACCAGGGTGCCTGCAACGATCATCACGTCTGACTGACGCGGACTCGGTCGAAACATCGCCCCGAATCGATCCAGGTCGTAACGCGAAGTACCTACGTGCATCATTTCAACGGCGCAGCAGGCAAGACCAAACGTGACCGGCCAGAGGGAACCGGTTCTTGCCCAGTTGATTAATTTGTCAGCCGAGGTGGTTACAAAACCCTGCTCGAGGACGCCTTCTATTCCCATTCCAACGCCCCCTTTTTCCATTCGTAGATAAACCCGACCACCAAGATCCCCAAAAAAACGGCCATCGCCAGCAGACCGAAGCCGCCGATCTCGCGAAGCGAGACCGCCCATGGAAACAAAAATGCGACTTCGAGGTCGAAGATAATAAACAGGATTGCCACGAGATAATAACGCACGTCGAATTTCATTCGCGCATCTTCGAAGGCTTCAAATCCACACTCATAAGGTGAATCTTTTTCTGCGTCCGGCCGCCGAGGTCCGAGCACG